>JAHEIE010000017.1:41281-48380 GCA_024639505.1 Crocinitomicaceae bacterium | reverse complement strand
ATCTTTGTACCCATTTCCTTCTTTGATTTTAGGCTCTTTTGCTCTTACAGCTTTGTTACCTGAATAACCCGACCAATTCATATATCCTTGAATTTTCTCGGTACGAGTATCAAACATTCTAGGGAAAGTAGAGTACTGGTTAGCCATACCTGCCGGATATTCTTGTTTAAAAATATTAGCAGTAGGAATATACTCTTGATTCACTTCAACTCCCGAAAGATTAAGACTAGCTAAAAATTCATTGGCTTCAAATTCGCTCTGAAAAGAATACTTCTTGCCTTTGGCCGAAACTGTGTAAGCTTTGAAATATTTTTTTCCAACAACCTCTCCAGTATTTCCTTTTTGTGGTGAATTCCAATGAGGACCATTTATCAAGGGCCAATCTCCATATTGTTCTCTTCCAAAATAAGACATCAAAGACGGAATTGTCTCTGGATTGTTTTCATCCAATGGTGGATTTGAATTGGACCTCACAACAATCATAGCAAACGTAGAAAACCCAATGATCATTACCAATACACTTAAAGCTGCAGTGTGATAAATCCTCATGCCTTTCTTATGGAAATAAGCCAAAGCTCCACCTAAAACAAGAGCCAAGACAATAAAGTATACGAAAGCTCCCGTATTAAAAGGAGCACCCATATCAGAAAGCGATCTTTCAAAATAATCGGCTAAGGATAAAATTGAAGGAAAAAATAATGAATTAAGGATGCCTAATAACAAAATAGAGATTACCCCTGTTGCCAAAAACCCTTTGATAGAAAACTCATACTTTTTGAAATAAAACACGAATGCTGCAGCTGGTATAACAAGAAGATTCAGTAAGTGGACTCCTACTGCAATCCCGATCAAAAAGAAAATAAGTACTATCCATCTGTCAGAAGATACATTTTTTGAGTTCTCTTCCCATTTTAGAATTGCCCAAAATGATAAAGCAGTAAAAAAGGAGGACATCGCGTACACCTCGCCTTCCTCGGCAGAGAACCAGAAAGTATCACTAAACAAATAACTCAATGAACCTACAACTCCTGCACCCATTATGGCTATAAGGTCAGATTTATCCAACTCTTTTTCATTTCTCAAAACAAATTTTTTGGCCAAATGGGTAATTGTCCAGAACAGAAATAAAATTGTTAGTGCACTTGATAATGCAGAAAGAACATTCACCATAAAGGCTGCATCTTCTGGGGAAGAAAAAGAGGAAATAAGTCTTCCTAGCATCATAAAAGTAGGTGCTCCTGGTGGGTGACCAACCTCTAACCTGTTTGAAGTTGCGATATATTCTCCACAATCCCACAAACTTGTTGAAGGTTCAACTGTAGAAATAAACACAAATGAGGCTAATGCAAAAACAGCTACACCAATCCAATTGTTTATTTTTCTGTAATTCATAATGTTATTTTTGTTTCGTAGCAAATATAAAAATTAAACCCTCTTTTACTTTGATGTCAGAACAATAATTTTGTATATTTTTTATATTATTAACAACTATGTCAACCTTTAAACCTAAATTTTTCATAATTATGGTTAGTTTTGAACCTTCAATTCAAGCGAAGTACACATGAAAAAAATATCAATTTGTCCAGTTTGCGAAACAACGGAATCAATTAACTTTCTAAAAAGTCAAAATTTCAGAATCAACAACACTAAGTTTGATATAGACGAATGTGTAAACTGCGGCATGAGGTTCACAACTCCCCTTCCAAGCCCAGAAGAAATGGCAAAATACTACGATACTGACAACTACGTATCGCATACCGGAACCAAAAAAGGATTAGTAAATAAATTATTTCATTCGGCTCGTTACTTCACTTTACGAAGTAAATTCAAATTGCTAACACACTATTCGAAAGGAAAAAACCATCTGGATATTGGGGCAGGGAACGGAGTTTTTATGGAGTTTGTTCAAAACAAAAATTGGAAAACGTCAGGGGTCGAACTGGATGACAGCTCGAGAAAAGCAATAGAAAAAAAATCCTTGGAAGTTGAAAAAACAATCTATGATTTGGAAAACTCCAAAACCTATGATGTAATTACAATGTGGCATGTCTTGGAGCATGTTTTTGACTTAAAAAAAGATATAGCTCACATTATCAGTAAATTAAATAAAGATGGAGTGTTAATTGTTGCATTGCCAAACTGCGAGTCCTACGATGCTGAAAAATACAAATCTTTTTGGGCGGCTTATGATTTACCGATTCATTTATATCACTTTAGACCTACTCAAGTAAAGCAACTTTTTAAAGAATTTGGGATGGAAGTAATTGCTCAAAAGCCAATGCTTTTTGATGCGTTTTATATTAGTTTGATGAGCGAAAAATACAAAAACGATAATAAAAACAGCTTAGGTGTTTACTTTAGAGGGTTTTATTACGGTCTAATTTCAAATTTAAAAGCCGAAAACGGATCTTACTCTAGTCAGATTTACATCATCAAAAAGAAATGAGACTGATAAGGTTTCTTGTTTTCTCTAATCTTTGGATTTCTTTAGGAGCAAGTTGTATTGCTCTAATGACTTTTCTATTCACGGAGAGAGAAATAGACATAAATCTGATTTTGTTTGTGTTTTTTTCTACGTTATTTTCCTACACTTTTCAGCGGCTAGCTAGACTTTCAAAACTAAAAATAGAAACTCCCGAATTGTGGATTGTTTCACATGAAAAGAAAGCCCGAATTATTTTAATTCTGTCGCTAGTAGGATTATTAATTTTTAATCCAATATACAGTAATTTTTACACCATTTTTCCAATTGCCCTTTTAGGAATTGTTTCACTTGCCTACTCCTACAAAGGTCTTAGAGATTTTCCAATGATCAAAATATTTTTGATAGCGGCAAGTTGGGGGATTTTGTGCGGAATTATCCCTACTTTCTATCCACCATTTTGGAATTCAACCGGTTGGATCCCCAGTTTTTTCTGGATATTTTTCTACATTCTTGCTATCACCATTCCATTTGACATAAGAGATATTCATATTGATGAAGAAGAAAAAAACACTCTTCCTCAATTACTAGGACTGAGAGGCAGTAAAGTTTTAGCTCTTGTATTTCTTTCCGTTTCATTTTTGTGCATCTTCACAATTTCCTCCTCTACTCAATCCTTGTTTTTCTTGTTCAGCTTTTTGGTAGCTAGTGTTCTTATCTTGAAATCTTCGCCTACCAACAAACCACTTTACTATGGATTATTGGTAGATGGGCACATTATATTTCAATTTATAGGAGTTTATTTTTTCTGTTAAACTGAAATAGTTAAATTTATCGCCTATTCAATTTTACACTTATGAAACAATCAGCTCTTATCTTGTTAGGAATACTAGCGGGGTTTAACACATTTTCCCAAGAAGAAAACAACAAAGATATAGGGCAAATTCATGGAAACGTGCAAACTGATGTTCAATATTACAACGAAGACTCCTTGATTGGAGCTCCAGTTGTACCAGAAAAAATGCTGATGAATGGGTTTGCAAACATCAACTACACTCGTGGAAATTTTGCAGCAGGAATAAGGTACGAATCCTATTTAAATGCACTTCAAGGATTTCCGACAGGATATCGTGGAAGTGGTCTTGCATACAAATATGCTTCGTATTCTATTGACAACCTAGAGGTGACAGCAGGAAATTATTACGAGCAATTCGGAAGTGGAATGATTTTTAGAGCTTACGAAGAAAGACAACTTGGTTACGACAATGCGATGGACGGTTTTAGGTTAAAATATAAGCCTTATCGTGGAGTTTACTTAAAAGGTATTTACGGAAAGCAACGAATATTCTTTACCACTGGAGCTGGAATAGTGAGAGGTATAAACGGAGAAGTTGTAATCAATGAATTGTCCGATTCTCTCGAAGCAAAAATGAAAACCAGGATTGTACTGGGAGGAAGTTTTGTAAGCAAATACCAAGAAGACGACAACCAAGCTTTCATTCTTCCTGAAAATGTAGGTGCTTTTGCTGGAAGATTAAACTTGTACCGTGGAGGATTTTCATTCGCCACAGAATACGTTGAAAAAATAAACGACCCTTCGGCCGACAATAATTTTATTTATAAAAAAGGGCAAGCTTTGCTTATCAACACAGCTTATTCGCAACGTGGATTTGGTGCTTCATTCAGTGCCAAAAAAATTGATAACATGAGTTTTAGGTCAGATAGAAATGAGGGACAAACCAACTTGTTTATGAACTACCTTCCTTCTACTTCAAAACAGCATACTTACAATCTGCCAGCTACTCTTTATCCTTATGCAGTTCAGCCCAATGGAGAAATTGCATTGGAGGGCGATGTGTCATATAAATTAGCAAGAAAAAGAAAAAAGAAGATACAAATTGCTGGAACTGATGAATTTAAGAAACCTTTTAATTTAAGGAAATACTCTACAGAAATTTCTTTGAATTGGTCGGCCGCGTTTGCTCCTGACACTACAAATATCAGAAATGACTCTTTGAGACAAGGTTACACCACAAAGTTTTTTACTCCGAGCAACAGAGTTTATTTTAGTGATTTTAATGTAGAAATCAAAAGAAAGTTAACCAAGGATTTAAAATTTGTGTATTCCTTTTTCAACATGAGGTACGACAAAGACATTATTGAGGGAAAAACTGGAACTGGTGTTGTAAACGCTCGTATTCATGTGCTGGATGTAACGTACAATATTAATGACGAAAACACAATTCGTGTAGAAGCTCAACACTTAGGGGTAAACAAAAAGAGTAACTTTTATGAAGACCAAGGAAACTGGGCTACTGCCTTAGTTGAATACACAATTTCGCCAAAATGGTTTTTTGCTGCGTTAGACCAATTCAATTACGGAAACAAAGAAGCTGGAAAACGAATACACTATTTTTATGGATCGGTGGGCTACATTCAAAATGCAAATCGTTTTTCTATCGGTTATGGTAGACAAAGAGCTGGAATATTTTGTGTAGGAGGTGTTTGTAGAGTTGTGCCAGCATCAAATGGACTTACCTTCTCGATGACTAGTACATTTTAATTGAGATTTTTTTTATTTTTAATAGCATTAAATAATTCAACATGAAACATATCTATATTCTACTAATCGCTATAGCTCTTGTAGGCTGTGATAAGGTAGACGACCCAAGACCTAGTGTTATAGGTAACGCAGACGGAATTTGTCCAGCGCCTACTTTTACTCAAAACACGGATACATTAAGAAATGTTTTGGTTGAAGATTTCACCGGTCACTATTGCAATAATTGTCCTGGAATAGCTTATGCTATCGACACAATTAAATCTAACATGGGCAAGCAACTTATTCCTATAGGATTACATGTTACCGACCAATTTGCTGCCCCTGTAACTGCAAAAGCGCCTAAATTCCAAACGGATTTTAGAACCGCAGGAGGATTGGATATTTACAATGACTTGATTCCTAGCGCAGGATTGCCTGCTGTTGTTTTGAATAGAAAAGATGGGTTTACTTTGACTCCTGGAAGACTGAACATATACAATTCAAATCTTTCTTCTGATATCCGATCTTTTATTGGTGATTCACCAAAAGTAAGAATCCAAACAAAATCGACTTTCGATAATACCACAAATAGAGTGTGTGCCTATGCAGAAGTAGAAATACTTACTCCTTTGGCTGACGATCATAGCCTTGTCTTCTATCTGCTAGAAGACAGTATAGTAGATTGGCAACTGTACAACGGAAACGGTGGCAATCCAATTTATGGAGGAGCTGGAGACATTCAAGATTACGTGCACAAGCATGTGCTAAGAAAATGTATGAATGGGTGGCAAGGAAAACAAATCATTTCAGCGGGAACTTCAGCTGTGGGAGATAAAATTGTGGAAGGATCTACTTTTGTAATCACAGATGGAACTTGGAGAACAAATCACCTTGAAATTGTAGCATTTGTATACAACAACACCACAAAAGAAGTAATTCAGGCTTATTCTGAGAATTTAAATTAAGCTCCTAAAACAATTGCTCTGTTGTCATTGACGTGACCAATTGGAACATCAAAATAAATTGGAAAACTATACTCATTGGTGCAATTTCCTATTATTTCGCGAACTGAATAACCAAAACCATCGTCTTTGGTATCTGTAAAATGACCGACTAACAAACCTTTCAGGTTATCAAATTTACCCGCTTTTTTAAGAGCGTGTAACATTCTGTCGATGTTGTAGGCAAACTCACCAATGTCTTCTATCAAAAGAACTTTGCCATTTGTATCCAAATCGGAATTCGTTCCCAACAAGCTGTAAATAATTGCTAAATTTCCTCCTACAATTTCTTCTTTTGAAAAAGGAGATTCAAACTGATAATCGACATTGAATAAAGCTTTATGAAGTGAATTCATAGCAATTTCGGGAGTAGATTCGTAGCTGTTTGGCATTGGTGCATGCAAAGAGGCTACACCTAGTTTGTTCAGTTCATTGTGCAATACTGTAACATCACTAAAGCCAACTATCCATTTTGGGTTCTTTAAAAATCCTGTAAAATCTATTTTATCTATGATTCTCACCAAACCATAACCACCTCTTGCACAGAATATGGCTTTTAAGTCTTTGTCGTTCAATGCTTCTTGCAAATCGGACAACCGCTGTTGGTCAGTTCCTGCCAACTTAAAATGGGAACTAAAAGCGTGGTTCGCAAACCGCACTTTTAACCCCCAATTTCTTAAAACATCAGCCGATTTTTTAATTCGTTCTTCATTCACTTTTCCTGATGGAGAAAGGATAATTACAGAATCGCCTTTGGCTAAAGTTTGAGGTTTCATAAATCTAAATTAAGTTCTAATTTACAAAACTATTAGAAAACCTTAATCTTCGTCACTTATACCTTCTAAATCTTCGGACATATCATCTGCGAAATCCGTGTCCAAGTCATCCTCGTCTTCGTCTTCATCGATTTCAAAATCGTCCATTCTATCCTCTAGTTTCTGACTCACTTTCACGAGGTAACAGGTATCTTCAGTTTTTAATTCTACTGCTTCTACTCTTTCACCCTTTGCATTCGTAAAAGTTATAATGTCTCTGTTGTTGTATCCATTTGGATATTTTTCAACCAATTTCTGAAGAATTTCTTCTGGTATTTTAATGTAATCTACAATTACTCTTTTCATTGCTTAAAGAAGT
>JAHEIE010000017.1:14582-41271 GCA_024639505.1 Crocinitomicaceae bacterium | reverse complement strand
ATTTGACAACTCTTTTTTTGCGATTAAAGTTTCAATAAAAAGGCAAAAATTAATGGAGCTACAATTGTCGCATCGCTTTCTACGATGAACTTTGGCGTGTTTATATCCAATTTTCCCCAAGTTATTTTTTCGTTAGGCACTGCTCCTGAGTAACTTCCGTAACTTGTCGTTGAATCTGAGATTTGACAGAAGTAACTCCAAAATGGTGTATCGGTTCTTTCCATGTCTTGGTACAACATTGGCACAACACAAATTGGAAAATCTCCTGCTATTCCTCCACCAATTTGGAAGAATCCAATTCCATTTTCAGAATTATCGGTATACCAATCTGCCAAGAAAGTCATGTACTCAATTCCCGATTTCATTGTAGATGCTTTTAGCTCTCCTTTCATCACATAAGATGCAAATATATTTCCCATTGTAGAATCTTCCCATCCTGGAACCACAATTGGTAGGTTCTTTTCGGCTGCGGCATACATCCACGAATTTTTAATATCTATTTCATAGTACTCTTCCAATACTCCAGAAAGAAGCATTTTGTACATAAATTCGTGAGGAAAATATCTCTCTCCAGCTTCTTCGGCATCTTTCCATATTTTAAAAATATGTTTTTGTAATCTTCTAAACGCCTCTTCTTCAGGAATACAAGTATCTGTAACTCTATTCAATCCTTTTTCTAATAAATCCCATTCATCTTGCGGAGTAAGGTCCCTGTAATTTGGAACTCTTTTGTAATGAGAATGAGCCACTAAGTTCATCACATCTTCCTCAAGATTGGCTCCTGTACAAGAAATGATATGCACTTTATCTTGACGAATCATCTCCGAAAATATTTTGCCAATTTCGGCTGTACTCATTGCGCCAGCCAAAGAAACAAGCATTTTTGATCCTTTTGCCAATTGAGCTTCGTATCCTTTTGCTGCATCCACCAAAGCAGCTGAGTTAAAATGTAAAAAGTGGTTTTCTATAAAATTTGTTATTGTCATGTTATATAAATCTTTCTATTAATAATTGTATAATTTCTACTGCGATAAGCACAATAATGATCCATTCGAGATTAGAACTGTGTTTATGATTCAATATATCTCGAAATAAGTCTAGGTTCTCTTTTACAATGTCAAATCCGTGTTGAATTCCTCGATGCCTATTAATCACTTCCAGCTCCTTTCTCAATTTTGTATCAATTTCCGCTAATTCGGCATCGCTCCAAGCCAAATCCGATGTTTCAAAAATGTAGAGATTTTCTGCCATCCTATTTTTTAGACCCATTGTTCTTCCTACAAATTTTCTCAGTTTAATTCTAGAAGCTTTTACATCGCCTGACAATTCCAATTGGTTTGAAATCTCCCTTGTTTTTTCTAGTAATTCATTGACCTTTAACTGATAAAAATCTAAAGCTACTGCCTGACCTAGATTGAATAAAATGATGTGAAGAATATCGATAGTAAGAGTGGGTGTAGAAATAGTATTTACATCCAACGAAAAATTTTTATCTTGACCAACCACCAAGTTAAATTCTTCCTCTGGGAACTCCGATTTAGGCATAACATTTGGATTCAACGTCTCTAAAACATTTTCTCTCTCCTCCTCTGTAAATCCAGCAAATACAATGCTGCCATAGTCCTTTATGTAGCAAAATTTATCGTTTCCATTTTTTAGTAAAAGAAATACCGAATCGCTCTTAACAACCTCAAAATTCAAAGTTGTTTTTACACAATCCAAGTTGAGTTTTTCACCTAAATGATAACCAATAATGTGAATGATAGACGTATTAATCATTTTGAGTATTAAATTTTTTGTTTTTACCAATAGGCACAAAAGTCGTAGCAGGAGCGTCTTCAAAATTTTCGTCCGAATTGTTCAATTCAAATTTGTAGGTCAGTAATTTGTAATACAACTTAGCTGCCAAAAAATCTGATGATTTCTCAATTTCGTTTGGACAAAGCTCTACAATGTCAAATCCTACTACATTCTTTTGTTCAAATACTTTTCTGAAAAACTCTAAAGACTCGTACCACATTAATCCTCCTGGCTCAGGAGTTCCTGTTCCTGGGCAAATAGAAGGGTCAAAACCGTCTAAATCAATAGTAATATAAACATTATCGGTCATCAATTCGATGGCGGCATCCATCCAAAACTCATCCTGAGCCATGTCATGAGCAAAAAACACATTGTCCATATTCATCACTCTGGTTTCGGCAACGTCCATGCTTCTAATTCCTACCTGAATCAGATTAGTTGTTTCATTTGCTTCGTACAAGGCACATGCATGATTGCAAGACGAACCTTCGTATTCTTTTCTCAAATCTGCGTGAGCGTCAATCTGAAGGACTGTTAAGTTCTTAAACACTTCGTTGTGAGCCCTAATTGCCCCAATCGAAATTGAATGTTCTCCTCCAAAAGTAGTTACAAATTTATCCTTCAGAATGTACTCTTTGGTTAGTTTATAAACTGCCTCAGTCATTGCTTCGGGTGAAGAATTTTCGGTTATTGCATCGGGCATAAAAACACCTTGTTTGTAAACCTCCGATCTTGTTTCGATATCGTAAAGCTCCATGTTTTCCGAAGCATTCAAAAATGCTGCAGGTCCTTTGTCTGCTCCTTTTTGCCAAGTGCTAGTACCATCATAAGGCACTGTTGACAATACTATATTTGCTTTTTCTATGGTTGCGAATTCTTTTGGAATTCCTGCGTATGTTGTTTTCATTATTTTTAATTAGAATTGAGAATCTAGAAGTATAATTAGATTAGTTTTGGTTGATTCTCGGATTTTATATTTATTGCTCTTTTGTTTTTATCTTAGAGCGAAACGATCTTTCATCTTTTTTAATTGTACCCCAAGATATCCAAAAACTGTTTGTTTGTTTGTTGTTCATTAAACACTTTCGTTTCCAATTCTCCAGTATCATTTTTGGAAATAATAAGGTGCTTTGGATGCGGAATTAGGCAGTGTTGCAATCCTCCGTAACCTCCCACAGATTCTTGGTAAGCCCCTGTATTGAAAAACCCAATGTAAAGCGGTTTTTCTTTATGGTATTTTGGCAAGTAAATAGCATTTACATGTTGCTCTGAATTGTAGTAATCATCGCTATCGCATGTCAAACCTCCCAACAACACTCTTTCGTATTCATCGTTCCATCTATTGATTGGCAACATTATAAATCGCTTGCTAATAGACCAAGAATCCGGCAATGTGGTCATGAAGGAAGAGTTTATCAAATTCCATTTCTCTCTGTCATTCTGTTGTTTTTGATATAAAACTTCGTAAATAACTCCTGCGCTTTCGCCCACTGTGAAAGATCCGAATTCAGTAAATAAATTAGGTACATCAACATCAGCGTCATCACAGGTTTCTTTTATGATTCTTACAATCTCACTTATCATGTATGCGTAATCGTAATCAAATCCTAAAGAATTTTTTATCGGAAATCCTCCTCCAATATTCAAGGAATCGAGTGTTGGGCATATTTTCTTTAAATCAACATACACTTTCAGGCACTTTGTCAATTCGTTCCAATAATAGGCATTATCTCGAATACCCGTGTTGATAAAAAAGTGCAACATTTTAAGGTTTACCTTTTCGTTTTCAGCTATTTCATTTTTGTAATATTTTAAAATGTTTTTATAGCCAATTCCCAATCTGGAAGTGTAGAACTCAAATTTTGGTTCCTCCTCGCTGGCAATTCTAATCCCTACATTCATCGTTCCATTTACACCCTCAGATAGCAACTCAAGTTCTTCGTAATTATCTATGATTGGAATACAATTTTTAAATCCACTGTTTATGATTCGAGTTATATTCTCAACGTATTGAGCTCTTTTGAAACCATTACAAATGATATAATTATCTTTTGTAAGTTTTCCTTTTTCAAAAAGTGATTCTACTATATTGATATCAAAAGCCGAAGAAGTTTCTATGTGGGTTTCATTCTTTAATACTTCGTTCAATACGTGCGAAAAATGGGAACTTTTGGTGCAGTAACAATAGTTGTATTTTGCTTTGTAATCATGTTCTTCGAAAGCTGCGACAAACCATTCTTTTGCCCTTTGAATGTTTTCAGAAATCTTTGGAAGATAACTGAATTTCAAAGGTGTTCCGTGTTCTTTAATTAATTCTGAAAGATTGATTCCGTGCCAAGAAAGTTGGTTGTTATTTACTTCAAATTCCTCTTGTGGAAAATCAAATGTTTGGTCTATTAAATCTGTGTATTTTGTGTTCATTTTTTTGGATATAGAAAGTTTTTGGGCATAAAACCCCTAATGATCTCCTACTAGTTTTCAGAGAAATTAATTGTCGAGTTTACGAAACTATCTATACACGAATGATCACACTAACTGGAAGTAGTGCGTAAGGGGACAACCCAATTGAGCTTGCTTTTGCAGCAATCGAAGAAATATCCTTTATTCTTTTGTTGGGTTTCCAAAACCCATTTTCTATTTTATTTCTTCGTTCAAATAGAAAATCAAAAGTCTTTAATAAGTTCAACTTTTATTAAAATTTTGTCAAATGTATGTAAAAAAATGACACGCAAAACTTTTTTGATTAAAAAGTGAATTAATTTTTTCGACACAGAACCGAAAAAGAAGTTAAACATCTACTTTACAATTTTATACGAGTCAAAACAAGACAGATTGAAGCAAAAAAAAAGCGTTCTCAGATATTGAGAACGCTTTTCAACACTTTAATTTAAGATTTTACAATCCCAACAATACCTCTACCGGATCTTTTGCTCCGAATAGCATTCTCTCTGGATTTTCGAGCATTTCTTTTACTTTCACCAAGAATCCAACAGATTCTTTTCCATCAATAATTCTGTGATCGTAAGAAAGTGCTACATACATAATTGGTCTTACCACAATTTCTCCATCAACCACTACCGCTCTTTCCACAATATTGTGCATCCCAAGGATAGCAGATTGCGGTGGATTTATAATGGGGGTTGACAGCATAGAACCAAATACCCCACCATTGGTAATAGTGAAAGTTCCACCTTGCATTTCATCAATCGAAATTTTTCCATCTCTCGCTTTTATTGCCAATCTCTTGATTTCGGCTTCGATTTCAGCCAAACTCATAGTTTCTGCATTTCTTACAATTGGAACCATCAGTCCTTTTGGAGAAGAAACGGCTATTCCAATATCAGCATAATTATGCAAAATCATTTCCTTTCCGTCAATCATTCCGTTTACTGCAGGATAATGATTTAAGGCTTCGGTAACTGCTTTTGTAAAGAACGACATGAATCCTAAACTTGTTCCCAATTGCTCTTTGAACTTCAATTTGTATTTGTTACGAATGTCCATAATTGGTTTCATATCTACTTCATTGAAAGTAGTAAGCATGGCAGTTTCATTCTTTACTGCAACCAATCTTTCTGCTACTTTTCTTCGTAGCATACTCATTTTCACTCGTTCCTTATCTCTTGTTCCTCCCCATCCGCTTGCATTATCTGTGGCAAAACCTGCCGCCATTGCTGCAATCACATCTTGCTTCATCACTCTACCGTCTTTTCCGGTTCCAGCTACTTTAGAAATTCCATTTTCATCCATCATTTTCTTTGCCGAAACTGAAGGAACGTCTTTTGCATAAGTTTCTTTTGCCGGTACTGCTGCTACTGGATTTGGATTTGGTGCAGGAGCTTCCTCCTTTTTCTCTTCTTTCTTAGGTTCTGCTTTAGGAGCTGAACTTCCTGCTGGTCTTTCCGCTTTAGTATCTATCAAACATACAACTGCCCCTACAGCTACAGTATCACCTTCTTCTGCTTTTAGGGTAATAATACCCGATTCCTCTGCAGGCAACTCCAACGTTGCTTTGTCTGAGTCTACCTCAGCAATCGTCTGATCTTTTTCTACCCAATCGCCAGTTTCTACTAGCCATTCTGCAATTTCTACTTCTGATATTGACTCGCCTGGTGAAGGCACTTTCATTTCTAACATATTCTTATGTTTTTAGTAATCTTGTTTTTCTCTTTCACTATCATTCTGAATTTCTTTCAGAATCTTAATTCCTTGAAATATTTTTACTTGGTCTCAAATAACTTCGTAATCAATGCTTGGTGTCTCAGTTTTGAAGCAATAGGTGAACCACTTGCCGGAGATCCAGATTCTGATCTAGAAACAACATCAAACCTCACATCAAAGTTTCTTGTTTTTCCCATAATGAAAGACCAAGCTCCCATATTCTCTGGCTCTTCTTGCAACCACACAAACTTTTTGTCTGTTCCGTATTTCTTAATTATTTCTTGAATTTGAGCTTCTGGGAATGGATAAATTTGCTCTAATCGAACTAGTGCAACATGATCTCCTTTTCCTTGGACTTCCATTTGCTCCAATACATCGTAGTAGATTTTACCCGAGCAAAATGCAACCGTTTTCACGTTTTTCATTTTTACTCTCGTATCATCCAAAATTTCTTGGAAACTTCCTTTTGCTAATTCATCCAAAGTAGAAACCGCTTTCGGGTACCTCAGCAATTTTTTTGGAGTAAACACTATCAATGGCTTTCTGAAATTTCTTTTTATTTGCCTTCTCAACAAATGATAGTGATTGGCAGGAGTTGTACAATTGGCAATTTGAATGTTATTGTCTGCACATTGTTGTAGGAATCTTTCCATTCTTCCACTTGAATGCTCACTTCCCATGTCTTCGTAACCATGTGGCAGAAGCATTACTAGGCCGTTACTTACTCCCCATTTTTCTTCGGCTGCCACAATAAATTGATCTATCATGATTTGAGCTCCATTGAAGAAATCTCCAAATTGCGCTTCCCAAATTGTCAATCCTTTAGGAACAGCAAAAGAATAACCGTATTCAAATCCTAATACCCCATACTCTGAAAGTAGAGAGTTGTAAATTGTAAATTCTGCTTGCTTATCGCTCAAGTTATTCAAAGTAACTACTTCTTCTTCAGCGTCTTCAGTAATAACTACTGCATGTCTGTGAGAAAAAGTTCCTCTCTCCACATCCTGACCAGAAATACGAACTGGGTGCCCTTCTTGCAGTAAAGTTGCATAGGCTAGCATTTCTGCACTTCCCCAATCTAGGTTATCAGACTGAATCATTTCATTCCGATCCTTCATCAGCTTCACAATCTTTCTGAAATACTTTTTTCCTTCTGGTAGCGAAGTGATTTTATCACCTAATTCCAACAATTTTTTCTTATCCACTTTGGTATTTACCTCAGCAAATAACTCGTCACCTTTTGCAAATTTAAAATCTGCCCAAGTTCTGTTCAAAAAGTGCTTTACAGTTGCTTTTTTTATTTGTTTCGAAGCTCCAAAATCATCTTCCAACACTTCGTGGAATTTATTTTTCAACTCCTCTGCTTCAGCTTCAGTAATCACTTTGTCCGAAAGTAATTTATCTAAATAAATCTCTCGTGGATTTGGGTGTTTAGCAATAGCTTTGTACAACTTTGGTTGCGTGAATTTTGGCTCATCTCCTTCGTTGTGACCATACTTTCGGTAACACAATAAATCAATAAACACATCTTTTTTGAAAGTTTGGCGGTACTCCAAGGCTATTGTCATTGCCTGAACTACAGCTTCAACATCATCCCCATTTACGTGGAAAACTGGAGCCAAAGTAGTTTTTGCAATATCAGTACAATAAGTACTCGAGCGAGCATCTAAATAATTGGTAGTAAATCCTACTTGATTGTTGATTACGATATGTACAGAGCCACCAGTTCTGTATCCATCTAATTGCGCCATTTGAAGAACTTCGTATACAATTCCTTGCCCAGCAACTGCGGCATCTCCATGTATTACGATAGGAATAATTTTTCCTTCGTCTTTCAAATATTTATCTATTTTTCCTCTAGTAATTCCTTGCACAACAGGCGCTACAGCCTCTAAGTGCGAAGGATTTGGGGAAAGTGTTAAATGAACATCGTTTCCATTATCGGTTTCTATATCGCAAGACCAACCTAGGTGATATTTAACGTCTCCACTAAAGTTTTCGTCTTCGTAGTCTTTTCCTTCAAACTCACTGAAGATTTTCTCCATTGGTTTGTTAAAGATATTGGCAAGGACATTTAATCTTCCTCTGTGAGCCATTCCCATCACAAACTCTTTGATTCCCATCTCTGCACCTCTTTCGATTAGCGCATCCAATGCTGGAATTAATGATTCTCCTCCTTCAATCGAAAATCTTTTTTGGCCTACAAACTTCTTTTGAAGGAAGTTTTCGAACTCTGTAGATTGATTCAATTTATGAAGAATGTGTTTTTTGTCTTCTTTGGAGAATTTTGGTCTGTTGGTAATTTCAATTTTATCTCTCAACCATGTCAATCTCTTTTCAGATCTTATGTACATGTACTCAATCCCAATAGACTGGCAATAAGTTTGCTCTAGGTGATCGATAATTGCAGCTAACGTAGCTGGACCAATTCCTATTTGCTCTCCTGCCTGAAATATTTCGGTCAAATCAGCATCGGCAAGTCCGTAGTTTGCCAGTTCAAGTGATGGAGAATATTTCCTTCTCTCCCTTACAGGGTTTGTTTTTGTAAATAAATGACCTCTTTGGCGGTAATCCTCAATGAGAGTCATCACCTTGAATTCCTTACTCGTGATTCCTGATGAAACGCCATTAGAGTCTTCGTAATTGGCTTTTTGGAATTCGAATCCTTCGAAAAAACGGGCCCAGCCTGTTTCTACTGATGAAGGATCTTGTTTGTATTTCTTGTAAAGGTCTTCGAATGCGTTTACATCACCATTACTTAGAAAAGAAAATTTGTCCATATTTTTTTGCAAATTCATTATCATAAAAGAGTACAATTACCCTCTTTTTCTTTGGAAATATAAAGATGCTACTTTTTTCTTGCACAAGAAAGTTTTGGTTCTTTTTTTTAATGTTTTTTGACGTTTTTAACCAAAAATGATCACAACTTTGGTTCCCAGAACTTTCCCTTTTTCTGTCATTTCAAATGGACCTTCTATCGTGATTTCTCTTTCAATCACTTTTTGGAGTAATTCGATTCGGTTTGCTGCAATTTTCATCCCCTTCGATGAATGAGCACTTTGATCCTTGGATTTGTTCTTTAGGCTTGTTGAAATCCCAATTCCATTGTCTTTTATTTCAAAAATTGTTTTTTCTTCTTGTTTATAAATATCAATTGTGATTTCTCCTGGTGTTTCCATCGGCAGAACACCATGCCAAATGCTATTCTCAACGAAAGGTTGCATAAACATTGCCGGAACTTTTGTTAATTCTGTTTCTACTTTTTCATCAATATGAATGTTGTAAGTAAATTTTTCTTTGAACCTCATGTTCTCGAGAGAAAGATACAGGGTAAGCCTCTCAATTTCTTCCGACAAAGGAATCAAGTTATCTTCGGCTGATGAACTGTCCAGGTTTTTTCTAATCAACTTAGAGAAATTTGACAAATACTTGTTTGCCGAAAGCTTGTCTTCTTTATTGATATAGAACTGAATAGAGTTCAAGGAATTAAAAATAAAATGCCTATTCATACTTGCGTTCAACGATTGTTGCTCCAATTTTATCAATTTGTTTTTGTAGTTCAAAAGCTCTACTTCTTGCTCTTTAAGAATAGTATTTCGCCTTCTTCGAATGAAATAATAAATAATGAATGCCAACGCAACAAGTGTTAAAATTCTGAACCACCATGTGAGCCAAAAAGGTGCTTGAATAGAAAAACTAACTTCATCTATTACGCTCCAATTAAACCCATCAAAAGTTGCTTTCACTTTGAACACATAACTCCCGTGAGGCAAACTGGGATACCTTGAAAAATTGGCTGTTTCCATTGGCGACCAAGCGTCATCAAATCCTTCAAGATAGTAAGAGTACTTTACTTTTTCGGGATCTTTAAAATAATTACAATGGTAGTAAAAAGTGAAAGTGTTTTGCTTAAAATCAAAACCAATATCTTCCGTTGCTCTAAACTTAGACAACCACTCTTTTTCTCCAAAAAGGAGCTTCACACTGGTAAGATGCACAGCGGGTTCGGTAAGGATTTGATTGTTTACTTTAGCTTTTTTATACACATTTATCCCTTCACTTGTTCCCATCCACACATTGCCTTTTGAATCCTCAAAAACAGCATTCAAATTGGTTTCCATTCCAATTAATCCGTTATTAATCGTGTAAGAAATGAGTTCTTTTTTTCCTTGCAGGTATAAATTTCCATTTAGCTTGAATATACCATTGTTAGTTCCTATCCACAGATTGTTTTCCTTGTCGGATTTCAAGAAATTGATTGCTGCTGAATTCAACCCCGAAACAACCCCTATTTTTTCAAAATGTTTGCCATCAAAATGAATTAACCCTTTGTCTGTTCCTATCCAAAGTTTGTTTCCAAATGATTGTATCCCATAAATTGTAGTTTCCTCAAAAAGCGAATCGTTTATCAATTCGCTGGTGAAGCCATCATATTTTATTAGTCCATCAGACGTTCCAAACCAATAAATACCGTCTTGTGTTGAGGCAATTGCTCGGGTATTTCGATAGTTAAAGTTTATTAATGGATAAAACTGATTGTTTTTCATGTAGGCAACTCCTTCTTTTGTTCCTACCCACATCACTTCTGGAGATTCCTGAAAAATGGACTGAACTTTATTGGCTGGTAGCCCGTCTTTTTGGGTGTAAGTGGTGAATGAATTTCCATTAAGAACGGACAAGCCTTGGGAAGTACCAAACCACATTTTGTCATTCAAATCTTTATGAATCACCCAGCAATTGTTGTTCGGGAAGTTTGTTTTCCTTGCATTAAAAGAGGTTATCTCTTTAGAACTAATTCTACTCACTCCCTCGCCCAAAGAACCCAGCCACATATTGCCTTGAGCATCTTCACACATAGAAATCACCAAATCGCTTGGCAAATTTTCTTCTTTTGTAAGGAACTTAAACTCTTTGTTGGCAAACTTCATTAACCCTTTTCCATTTGTTCCTATCCAAACGTTTCCTTCTACGTCCTGAAACACAACTTGTGCTATGGATTCAAATCCATTTTCTGCCGAATAATTCTGAACATTTTTTTCTCTTGATACTTCTGACAAGGCCGAATTAGAGGTAACCCAAGCAACTCCATTGTTGTCAACCATCATGCTAGTTGAAAAATTATTGAGCAATCCCGAATTGTTTTGATTCACTTCAAACTGATTGTTTTTTTCGTAAAAACAAACTCCATTTTCTGAAGAAGCCAACCAGATTTCACCTCTTTCCGTTACTCCTACTCCCATAAAATCATACTCCCAGGGAAGCGATACTTTTACAACTTTGTCATTCCATAACTGATACAAACCCTTGTTGGTAGCAATGTGCAGCTTGTAATCCTCCAGATACACTGCCCTTATTTTTACATCCTCAAAAGGCTTTTTATACATCTTAGCCAACTTCAAAGCTCCCTCAGTTTCATTGAACACAAAAATCCCCGAAGACTCTGTTGAGACAATAACTTTTTGTGACAGATGAGTAACAGCAACTACTGCATCATTTTCGAATAAATCATTGAACTGAAAAGGCAAAATAATATCTGAATGAACGATAGAAATTCCATTAGAGGTTACTGCCCAAATATTATCCGATTTATCGATAGAGAGTGAAGATATTCTATTGGAAAGCAGTCCGTCTTTTTGATAGAAATTTTCGAAGGTTTTCCCATTAAATTTACTCAATCCGTCAAGTGTAGCTATCCAAATATATTTTTTTCTATCCTGCTTTATGTCATTTACCTGACTCTGAGCCAAACCTTCCTTGGTAGAATAACTCAAAAAAGTGAATTTTTGTGATTGTACGAACAACCCCAAAAAAAAAGTAATAACTATGAGTAAAAGCTTTTTCAAATTTTCTTAGAAATGGGATTAAATGAATACAAAAGCAAACTAAAAAAAACAAAAAACACAACACCTGCCTGTCTTTCCAGCATAGATTCCACCATGCCAAAAACAAAAAACAAAGTGGTGAAAATGAATAGCAAATAGTTTTTTGAGGCCACTGATCTTTTCCATAGAAGAAGGAAAACAATTAACAATACAACTATTCCAGGCAATCCTAAAGACGCAAAAGTTTGAAGGAATTCTTGGTGAGAATCATATTTTCTTTCAACGTACAATTCGAAATTATTTTCTTGATATTTTGAGATTAATTCGTCTCTTATGTCTCCTGCACCCACTCCAAGTATTGGATTCTCCGAAATAATGGAGGAAGTAACACTCCACACATCTAGCCTAGTTTGTGTGCTGCTAGGATGGTGAGTAGAAGTTGTCATAGCTGAATAGGCCGATTCAAATCTTTTTTTGAGTGGAGATTGCGAAACAATAATCACGGATAAGATTGAAAACAAAACAAGAACGACAGCTGCCCGCATAACTTGATTAGTCTTTTTTACATAATTCCAGAGTAGCAATAAAATATTGATTATTAAGGCCAAAACTCCGAATTTGGAAGATAGCATAAAGATGAAAATCAAGATAAAAACCAAAGAAAGTAGAACGAGCCATTTGTGTTTTCCTTTGAGTGAATTTTGAATCCATTGAAGAGCTAAATATGCAAACAATATATTATAAAAAAACGAGGCGTAAGTTGGGTGAATAAAACTACCTTCTTTTAAAAAGCCAACGCCTAGTTCAGAGTAAAAAAATGAAGAAACTGAATGATTTGAAAGAAAACTAATTGTCGCATCTGCCAGAGAAACAATAATGTAAGCCATTCCTGCTATCCAGAATATTTTCATCGTTTTGTTTGCTAAATCTTTATCAGAAAAAATAAAGGGAAGAAAAAAGGGAAACACGAAGAAAGAGAACTTTGTTTCAATTGATCGCAGTCCGCTTTCCATATTATTTGTGTAAATTAATGACCAAGCAATTATTAAAAAATAGAGAACCAAAGAAATGGTTAATCTATTGTTGTTCAATCTCCTGAAACTTGAATAGAACCTTTTATCAAACAAAACCAGCACAAAACAAATTGAAACGATAAGCGTTTGTATATGTGGAAAAAAGAAAAATGCCAATACGAACAAGGACAATAAGCTGTTTCTTATTTGAGTTAGCTGCATAATTTTCTTGGTTATTTCAATTTATAATTGAATAAAGTTAATAGTCTTGTGAGAAACAAACTAATAAGTTAGCTCCCGTTGGCTAAATTATCTTTGAATTTTCAGCAAGAATAGTATTCACAATTGCTGAACTGGCTTTTCCATTTCCATACAAATTGATATTAAAATCGGAAGACTGTTTCAACATTTCTTTAGCAGAATCAATCAGTAGATTTTTATCGGCTCCAACCAATACATTTACTTTGTTGTCAATCAACTCAACCCATTCGGTTTGGTCGCGCATCGTAACGCAATTCTTTTGGAAGAAAAAAGCTTCTTTTTGCAAACCACCACTGTCGGTCATTACTAAGGAGCAATTTTTCAACAATTCTAACATATCAAAATAACCAACTGGCGGAATTAATTTCACTTTCAGTTCCAAACCATGAAGCTCTAACTTTGCCTTTGTTCTCGGATGAATTGGCAATACAACAGGACAAATAGTTTCGTGAATTTCATTGAGTCCATTTACCAACTGAGTCATTCTTTCTTTTGAATCCGTGTTTTCGGCACGGTGCAAAGTTGCCAAGGCAAATTTTTCTAATCCTATTTCGGAAATTACCGTTGATTTTTCTTCTGATTTTTGAGCATAGAACAAAGCTGCATCTTGCATTACATCTCCGGTTCTAATAATTTCACAATCAATATTGTTATATCCTTCTTTTTCTAGATTGTCGATAGCACTTTGAGTTGGGCAAAACAGAAATTCTGAAATTCTATCGGTCAAAATTCGGTTTACTTCCTCGGGCATCTCCATATTAAAACTCCTCAATCCTGCCTCAACATGAGCTACTTTTATATGAAGCTTTTTTGCAGCCAAAGCTCCGGCAATAGTTGAGTTAGTATCGCCATAAACCAACAACAAATCAGGCTTTTCTTTCAATAATACTTCTTCAATTCCCTCTATCATTCTTCCTGTCATTGCACCGTGCGACAGGCTGTTAATTTCTAAATTGTAAGTTGGTTTTGGAATCTCCATTTCATCAAAAAACACATCACTCATGTTTGCATCAAAATGCTGACCTGTATGAACAATTACTTCTTGTATTTCTTTGTGTTTGGCAAACTCTCTGCTCAAAGCTGCTGCTTTTATAAATTGAGGTCTTGCTCCTATTACCGTTATTATTTTCATTGCCTTTAGTTTCTAGTCAATTTCTTACTTCTGTCGGAAGGTTGTTTTTGTAACAATACAAACTGAACTATTCCTTTTAAATATCCTAATCCGTAACTCGTATGCAAAATACTAAAAACAAAAGCTATTTTCATCCCTTCACTAAATGATTTTCCGCTTTTTTTACCAAAATAAAGGGCAAAAAATAAATATGCGATCACAACGAACGATACCAAATAAGTAAATAAAGCAAATAAAAAGGACAATAATATTCCTCCCAAAATGCTTGAAACAAAAAAGAAAGGAAAGAGCTGACGCAATGAAGTGACTGTTTTATGCTTCTTGTTCACGTATACTTTCCAATAACCATATTGAAAATATTGCTTGTAAAGCTTAGAATAAGAACCTCTTACATAATAATGTGATATAATTTCTGGGTCAAAGAAAACTTTGTAACCCGCTTTTGTCAATTTAAAATTGTAATCATCATCTTGATTTCGCACCAAGGTTTCATCAAATTTATTGATTTCGTAATGAACCTCTTTTCTGTACATACCAAACGCTACAGTATCTACAAATCCTGGCTTTCCTCCTACTCTAAATGTAGCATTTCCTACTCCAAATTTTGAAGCCATTGCTTTGGAAATAACCTCACCCTCTTCATTTTCATAAATGTTTTGGATTTGACCACCGCTGCAACCAATAGATGAATCTGATAATAAAACAGTTACATTTCTGGCAATAAATTGTTTATCCAAATAAGAATGGCCCCCAAGAATTACAAAAAAATCACCTTCGGAATTATCCACACCGATATTCATGGCATGCGGAGTAAACTGATGCGGATTATCAATTAATTTGACAGCAGGATTACCAAACTCATTTACCAAACTCCTAGTTTTATCAGTGCTCATGCCGTCCACCACTAGAACTTCTATCTTCCCATTGTAATCTTGATTAAGAATAGAGTTGATATTTTGAACAATGTAGTTTTCTTCGTTTCTACACGGAATTATTACGCTTACTGTTGGTAAATTCTTCATGCTTATTTACCTCTCAGATTAATTAGTAATTTTCCCTTCCAATTTGTTTGTTCCAAACAAAAATAGGGTGCCATTTCACCACCAAAACCTCTGAAGTACTTTTCGATTGGAGGGTGCATTGATCCTTCAAAATCGAATATTTTCAAACCAAACTCTTTAGCTTTTTTAATGGCATGCCACATGGCAAGAGCCCCTGCTCCCGAAAAAGAATTATTCTTATCAAAGCCACCTAAAATGTAATAGGCTTTTTCTTTATCGCGAACACAAAACACCGTTGCAACTAATTGATTTTGGTGATAAGTAGAGTATGACAATGCTTTATTCGAATCAGAAAAAACAGAGAATAAGTTTATCAAAACTTGTTTATCATACCACAGTCCTTGATCTTGAAATGTCTTTTCTATTAAAGCTTGAGAGCTTAAGCAACCTAAACTTTCTTTCACAACAAGCCCCTCTTTGATAGACTTTGTGACATTTTTCCTTCTTTCGGGCGACATTAAAGCCAGTAATTTATCTTCCGACTCTAATAAATTGATATGATAAGTGAATTTTGGAGTAACTTGAAATCCAGCCCAAATGTATGGTTGCATATCCATGAAATCTTCAGGAAAAGGTAACGTTAAAATGTCAAACTTTTCAGATTTCACATGTTCTAAAATTAATTCATGTACCTTTTTTTCAAAGGAAATTTTCTTAGCAGGATTAGTACTTTCATCTTTGATGTAAAGCCCGCAAGTTGGAGATAAAAACGGAGGGGAAATATGCGAAAGAACCTTAGCTCTTTTATGTTTTTGATAGTAGAAAAAACCTATCGCTTCATGGTTTTTATTAAACACTCCCAAAAATTTTAAATCGGTATTTGAATATATACTAAGCCAATTCGAAGAACTAAACACCTCTCCGGAGTTTAATTTCAGCAATTCTGAAAGCTCGATGTTTTGTATATACATAGTTCTATTTACTTTGAAAGAGAATGGTACAAGTTAACCAATTTTTTCGATTCGGACTCCCAACTGTATTTTGTGTCAACCTCAACTTTCCCATGGCTTCCTAACTGTTGTGATAAACTTTCAATATCTATTAACTCATCAATTTTTTCAGCAATTTCATTTGGTGATTTTGGATTGACAAATAATGCCGAGCCATTGAATATAGTTTCCCAATAAAGAATGTTCGACATAATCATTGGCTTTGAGCAAGCCATGTATTCAAAAGCTTTTATAGGTAAACTATTGAGATAATTTTTTTCGGGATACAACGTAACAAAACCAATGTCTGCACTTTTTATCAAAGGATATACCTCAGCCAAAGGTTTTGTTCCCCAGTACTTAACTCGGTCATTCTGGGAGATACATTCAGCCTCAAAATCAGGAGACTCCCAAGGGCCTGCCAACCATAATTCTGTTTGATTTTTTGTAAGTTTTACTGCTTCGCATATTTCTTTGATCCCTCTTATTTTTGTTAAACCTCCTACATAAATAAGTATTGGCTTTTCAGTCTCATCCATTGCAACAGAAGCATTTTCGATAAGGGAAATAATTGGATAATTCCGCAACAAAACTCCCTTTTTTGGAGATAGAAACTCAACAATTTCAGGAGTTACTGAAATAACAGAATCAAAAAACCAAATGCCAATTTTTTCGAAAATTCGAAAGCCGTTCCTTACAATTCTGCGTAAAAGAGAATTTCCTAGCCATTTTTTACTTTCTATTTGGGAAGAAACATTTTCATGAGAATCGTAAATTACTTTTTTGCCTAAAATTTTTAACAAGATTCCTACGATAATTAATTCGGGGTCGTGAAAATGAAAAATTTTTGATTTTGTTTTGAGAGACCTATAAAATGCAAAATGAGTTTTGATAAACATCCTATGCAATCGACCTTTACTTTTTGGCAAAGGAACCATTTTAACTCCATCTACTACCTCTTCTTTATCATGCGTAACAACCAAAGAAACATCGTATCCAGCCTTAGCCAACGAAACACATTCCTTGTGAAATACACGTACATCAAAAGCAGGATGGGCAGAAGATATATGGCAAACTTTAGTCATGATTTTTGATTATTTCATCATACAAATCAGTGATTTTTTTCTTGTTCACCTCCTTTGTAGCTGTGGTAATTATTATCTCTTTATTTATTTTTTGAACCTCTTCTAAGTTCATTTTTATTGCTCTCTCAAGTCCTTCAGAAATTCCTTTTATTGCAATTACCCCATTCTTATCATTAGTTATAACTTCTTTGGTTGCAGGCAAATCAGAAGTTACAGAAATACATCCATAGCCCATAGATTCGTACAAACTTATTGCCGTGCCATCGCTTATTGGGTTCGAAATCCAAATATACGATTTTAAGTAATTCTGCTTATTGATGTCACTTTTAACAAAACCTACAAACGAAAAACTATCTTTTGGTAAGACAGAGTCTGCTAATTTTTTTAATTTTTCTTCTTCGGTGCCATTGCCTGCTATCAGTAATTTCCAATCTGGGTTTTTCTTTACAAATTCTGCGAAACCAATAATTATATCGTCTGTGCGATAAATTGGATTCAACAATCGATTGGAATAAATAATTTTTTCTTTTTTTATAGGAAGTTCAATTCCATGGTAATCTATGCCGTAGTTTAGTAACAAAACAGGCTTATTTACTAACTTGTGAATGGCTTCTATCATGTAATTGGCATTTGCCGTTAAATAATCCGATTTTTTCAAAGAATAAGCAACTAAGCGTTTGTAAAACAAGTTTTTTTTCGGAAGTAATAAAACATCACTTCCCCAAGTAGTCAGAACTTGCGGATACCTTCCATTATTTGCCACAGAAGTAATAAATGCAAATGAATTGGCTTGATGTACTTGAATGATTGAAGGAGAAAAATCTATTATTATTTTTCTAAGCTTTTTTATGTTTTTTGCTAATTTCAGGGGATTTGATAATGAAAAATCCATTTTTATATTTTGACATAACTCAAACTCACCGCTGGATACAACTAAAATCTCATCAAAATAATCTTTTATCAAATCATAAAAGTTTGTTAGATGAATTGGATTTGTGGATGGCCCTATTAATAAAAGTTTATTCATTATTTATTGTCAATTTTTGTTTTAAAAAAAAGCCTATCATTATTCCAAACAGGATCGATATCGTTCTGTCTGCAAGCGGTGCATTAGTAATCGAACAGACTCCTATGCAAATTGTAAAGAGTATTAAAAACAAAGAAATTATTGTCTTTTTATTTTTGAGAGCAAGGATAACTGGTTGAAAAATCACTCCAAAAAACACAATCAAACCAACAATTCCATAGCGCCAAGCGACTAAAATATATTGGCTTTCAGCATGTAAATTCCTCTCGTAAAAGTATTGCTTGTACCCTCCGTATCCAAATATTGGCTTTTCGATAATCATTGCGGCAAGATGCTTCCAAACTTCATATCTTCCCATCATTGAGTTATTTTTCAATAAATCTTTATCAAACATCGTATTGAGATAGGAGTTTTGTGAGAGCAAAAAAGACAATAAAAAAGTGACTGCAATTATCCCTAATAATGTATAATATTTATACAAGGATTGTTGGCTAACAAAAACATATACTACTATTGCTGCGAGAGCTAATATTCCCGTTCTTGATTGACATAAAAACAACATAAACAATGCTACAACAAACCAGCTAATGGTAGATCGAGATGAATTTTTTAATGGAAAAAATAGAGTGAGAAAAAACAAAAATACGATTGAGTTTATATTCGGATTACCTGCCAAACCCAGCATTCTTTTTGTACCTACATTCCCTTTAGAATCAAGCCCAAAAAGATCTATATGAATTCCCCCATTGTAATATTCCTTAATTACTTCATTGAAGTTAAAAACATTGAAATAATGAATTAAATTAACACCAACTAGTACTAGAAACACTGGCTTTACCAAGTATTTGAAAAATATCTCAAAATTAATTGTTGAAAATAAGACAACTACAATCCCATATTTAAATAGTTTGTATACTTCAAAATAATCTCGAGAATGATTGTTTTCGTAATTAATAAGATTAGAAATAATGATAATCAAGCCAAAAGCAATAACCCACAGATAAAATTTGGAGTAAACAATTGTTTTTCGTTGTAAGAATAGAACCAAACCAATTAATGGAATCAATACATCAATAAACTGAAAATAGGGCAAACTCTCAACCACTTTGAACTGAGGAAATAACAAGATAGAAATGAATACCAATCCTGCCAATATTGTATTTATTCTCTGAAATTTAATCATAGTTGGTTTTCTTCTATTGCCTTTTTGGAAACTCTTAATATCCATTTGTAAAGATAGATTGAATAAATGATTTGCAAAATTGATAGAACTGCGAAGCCAATAAGAATATTGTTAAAGACGAAGCCACCAACAACAAGAGACCCTATAATTATTGCATTATTAATGAGCGAAATAAGAAATAATTCTTTTTGTTTTTCTATGATTACAGCAATTTGAGTTATGGGTGCTGTTACAAACTGAACGAACAACCATGGCGAAAGATACCTCGCATATTCACCCGCTGTGCTCCATTTATCTCCTAAAATAAATTCAAAAATTTGAGAACCAAAAAGCATAACCAAAATAAAAAATGGAAGAGAGATGGTTGCTAATTTTTTGGTCACTTTGTGAATGATTGGTAAATAGTTCTGCTTATTCGCATACATTTCGGCAGCTTTTTGTAAAAAGACTTGAGAAAAAGAATTCCCAATAACGGATAATGGAGCCCTAAGAACCCTATAAGTCATACTATAAAGCCCTAAAACAATATCACTAAAAACGTAAGAAATTATTAATGTTACACCACTGTTTTTAAATTCATCTGTCATGGCATGAAACATATTTATTTGCGGAAATTTTTTGTATCGTATTCCCATTGCCTTCATTTGTTTTCTGCTTATCTGAAATAACAACTCTCTGTCGTTTTTAATAAAAGCAAAAATTAATGTCAAAAATGCGCTACCAAATCCTATGACATAGCCCAATATGAATCCTGCAATTCCCAATTCTGTTACTCCAACTGGAACTGCATAACTTTTGTGAAAAATTTCCTTAAAAAAAGTAATTGTGGCAACGCTTAGTCCAAAGAATCCACTTTTTAACAATCCAAAATAAAAAACAGTGCTCGACCTCAAAGTTGCCTGAGTAACAACAGAAATTGAAGTTCCTTTGAACCTTTTTTTTCTGTTACTCCAATATGTCAAAACTTTGTATCCGCTGCCTACAAATACACAAACTGGAATCAAGTATAACCATTGGTTCAAATCGGGTTTGCCTAATAAATTTTGAATTGGAATTTTAAAAATAAATAAAGCTAAAAATAGAAAAATAGAAAGGATACCAGACAGGAGAATAGCCAAACCCATTACGTTTATTGCTTCCTTGTCTTTTTTGGGTAATAAAATGGCTAATTCGTATCGGCCTGTGGCAATTACCAAGAAAAATGAGACTAGTGTGTAATAAAATGCAAATAACCCAAATTCCTCGGGTGAGAACAACCTACTTAATACGGGAGTTAACAAAAGTGGTATAAACTGAGCAATGGCTGAACCCGTAAGTAAAGTCATTACGTTTCGTGAAAACTCCGATTTTAATATGTTTTTTAACATTATTTCTCCGATTTTATATCTCCAACCTTTTAACCAAATATTTTACTGGAAAATAGGACGATAAAAGCCCTACCGAAACTATAGTAATAAGAATATATAAAATATCCATCCCCTCCACTTCCATGGGTTGAGATTCTATAATGGAATCCTGAATAGGAACAAATCCATACCAGATTTGAAGGTAACAAATAAGTACTCCTAGCGCAAGCCCTACAAAACCACCAAGCAGGTTGATTAATAGTCCTTCATAAAAAAACAACCTTCGCACTTCCCTTTTTGTAAACCCTACTGAATAAAGCGTGAATACATCTTTTCTTTTTTCTAAAATAAGCATTGTAAGTGAGGCTATCATCGAAAAAGCGGCTATCACCAATACGAAACATAAAATAATAAAAACCGCAATTTTTTCACTTTTAGTAGCCGAAAAAATAAGTGCATGTTGTTCCTCTCTCGTCTCCACTTTAAAGTCTTGTCCTATTATTTCAGAAACCTTCAACTTAAGATTTGACAATTCTCTTTCCGATAAATTATCTGTAAAAATATCTACTCCGGTGGCTTCCTTGTTAAACTCTAAGAGTTTTTCGGCAAAGCCGATAGAGACAAAAATATATTTTGCATCATTGGCATAAATACCTGTCATAAAAACTCCTCCAACCTGAATTTTTTGTTGGTTGAATGGCTGATTGGTCATTGAGATTTTTTTGTCTCTCAACATTCCATTTATCGTAAGTTCGTTCTGAAAACGAGGATCTGAAGTGAACCCCAACCTACTTTGCAAAACGGCTCCTGGTATGCAGTAATCTATTCCTTCATACTCCAAATCCGGCAAACCTTCTACCATTAAAGTATCCAAATGCGTAGAGTCAAAATATGGCAATTCTACCCCTTTCAATTTGCAGGTTTCAAACTTATCCTCATTTTGTAAGATGATTGTTTCTTCTATGACCAAACTGGCAAAATTTACACCATTCAGCTGTTTGATTTTATCCATGTCAATTTTTTTGGTCTGAAATGTTTTTCCTTCGTTTAAGGATACCTTCAAGTCAGCGTCAAAAGAATTGTACATATCCGCTACAATTTTTTCTATTCCATTAAAACCAGACAATACTATCACCATAGCCATTGAACTTACAGCAATTCCTATCACCGAAATCATACTCACCACATTGATAATATTCTGTGATTTCTTGGCAAATAAATACCGTTTGGCTATGTGAAAAGGGAGATTCAAAAAAAAATGGATTATCTCAATAATTCATCAATTTTCATCGCATAATCAAGTGAATCATCTACATAAAATTGCAATTCGGGAGTTTTTCTTAATTGATTTTTTACAATTTTGGCCAATTCACTTCTAATTTGAGACGCTTTTTTAACAATCTCTTTGTACGAGTCTTCGTTGTCTTTACCTCCAAAAATACTGAGGTAAACCTTAGCCATCGACAAATCTTTTGTAACTCTCACAATAGTTACAGTAACCATTGCACCTTTACAATACCCCGTAGCATTTTGCTGAAAAATCATACTCAATTCTCTTTTCAACAATTCTGCTATTTTATTTTGCCTTATACTCGCCATGATTCCTTCCTTTTTGGGTTCGTGTAAAATTACAGAAATTATTACTTTTAATCCTCAAAACGAACTCAATTCAATTCAATTATACCGATATTCGAGTACCTTTGATGAGTCAAACTCAATTATGAAGAATTTTTTTACAATTATTTCCTTAGCCAAAGATTACAAATCTAGCTTGCGATTAAATGTATTTTTTAATCTGTTAGCCGTTATTTTCGGATTGTTTTCTTTTGTGCTTTTTATGCCTTTCTTGGAGGCACTTTTTAGTCCAGATAAATTAGAAAACTTGGCTAATCAACCTGCGCCTTCTGCACTTTCTTTTGATAATGAAAGCCTACAAGAACATGGCAATTATTGGATGTCTCAATTTCTTCAAACTCATTCAAAATTTGAATTACTCTTAGTGCTTTGCGGTGTTATCATCACAATGATATTGGCAAAAAACTTTGCTAGATATGCTGCACTTTATTTTATGGCGGGAGTAAGAAACGGAATCGTGCGAGACTACCGAAACAAGATTTACAACAAAGTTCTTTCTTTACCTATTTCTTACTTTTCGGGCGAAAGAAAAGGAGACATTATCAGTAAGATGACCAACGATGTGAAAGAAATAGAATGGTCGGTTCTTCGCTCCTTGGAAGCCGTTTATCGCGATCCTATTGCAATCTTTATTACAATCAGTTGGCTTATTTTTCAGAGTCCAAAAATGTCGTTGTTCATTTTATTACTCATTCCTATTGTAGTTATTATTGCATTGATTACAAGAAAACTGAGAAAATCTTCGGCTAATTCTCAAAGTCTGATTGGAGATATGATTGCAACAACCGAAGAAACACTTTCTGGATTAAAAATAATTAAAGGATTTAACGGAGAAAAAATAAAAAGAGATCAATTTGAAGCCGAGAATAAAAAATATACGCTGCAAATGACCAAAATGTTCAGACGGATAGATTTAGCATCTCCCTTGAGTGAATTTTTGGGAGTTTCGGTTATTATTTCTACCATGCTGTATGGAGGAAACTTAGTTTTTGAAGGAGAAATGACCGGTAGTTCTCTTATTGGATATTTGGCTATATTTTATACAGTAATTGCTCCAGCAAAATCACTAACAGATGCTGTTTCCAATGCTCAAAGAGGAATCGCATCCATGGATAGAATTAATGAGATTCTGGAAGCAGATGATAAAATTATAGATCCTGAAAATCCGATAAAAATTAATGCTTTAAATTCTTCGGTAGCATTCAAAAATATTCAATTTAAGTACGCTGAAGACTACGTGCTGAAAAATGTGAATTTCGAAATTCCTAAAGGAAAATCCGTTGCATTGGTGGGTCAATCGGGATCAGGAAAAAGTACAATAGCAAATCTTCTTCCCCGATTTTATGATATCGAAGAAGGAGAAATCACACTAGATTCTGTCAATATTAAAGACACAACACTGAAAAACTTGAGAGGCTTAATGGGTGTAGTAACGCAAGAGGCGATTCTTTTTAATGATACAATTGCAAACAACATTGCGTTTGGGATAGAAAATTCTACTCCTGAAAAAATTGAAGAAGCAGCCAAAATTGCAAATGCTCATGAGTTTATTCTTCAATTTCCGCAAGGGTACGACACAAATATTGGTGACGGTGGTGGAAAACTATCTGGTGGTCAAAAACAAAGAATAAGTATTGCTAGGGCTGTGTTGAAAAATCCTGATATTTTGGTTTTGGATGAAGCGACATCAGCACTGGACACCGAAAGCGAAAAATTAGTTCAGGATGCATTGAATAACTTAATGAAAAATAGAACTTCGCTGATTATAGCTCACCGATTATCCACTATTCAGCATGCCGATGAAATACTTGTAATACACGAAGGAGAGATTATTGAACGTGGAAATCATGAAGAATTGATTGCCTTAAAAGGAACCTACACCAAACTTATAGAAATGCAATCTTTTGGATAAAACAAACTCAAAAAAAGGTGAATAATTAAAAGAGGACCTACGAAATGAAACTAAACTTTAAAACCTTTGGAGAAGGAAAACCCCTCCTAATTTTACATGGACTTTTTGGATCTCTTGATAATTGGCAAACGCTTGGAAAACAATTGGCAGAGAATCACAAAGTGTATTTGGTTGATTTAAGAAATCATGGAAAATCTCCTCATAGCATCAATTTTTCTTACGAAGAAATGGCCAAAGATGTTGCCGAGCTTATAGCGGCTGAACAACTTGAAAAAGTTTCAATTCTTGGTCACTCGATGGGAGGAAAAACTGCGATGACGTTTGCTGTTGAGTTTCCTCAACTTTTAGAAAAACTTATTATCGTTGACATTGCTCCAAAGAAATATGCACCGCATCACGATGAAATTATCAAGGCGCTATATTCTCTTAATTTATCCACTTTGTCTTCGAGAAGAGAGGCAGATGAAGAAATGAAAAAATCCATTGCAAATGATGGAACTCGCTTGTTTCTATTAAAAAACTTGAACCGCGAAAAAGAAGGAGGATACTCCTGGAAAATGAATTTGGATATGTTGAGCGAGAATATAGAAAAGGTAATTGATGTAACAGAAATACCTTTCCCAATTCCACTTGAAACGCTGTTTGTAAGAGGCGGAAGTTCGGGTTATATTTTGGACTCCGATTTTGATCGAATAGAATCATTATTCCCAAATTCGGAAATTGCAACTATAGAAAATGCTGGACATTGGGTTCATGCTGAAAAACCTCAAGAATTATTAGAATTGATTGTTAATTTTCTAGATTAGCTAAACAGACATCGCAGCCAAGATAGGAACCTTAGCACCAATTATTCTTCAGTTCAAAAGCAATAACTTAGTAGGAATGGCTCTGTTTTTTACGAGTCTGAACATTTGAGAATAAAAACATATGAAATTTTTATGGAATTAAACTGTGACTTGCATCTTATAACCAAAGACCGGTAAAAAACACAAATTTTAATTCTATAAAACAAATATCATGAAAACAATTAAACTACTCTCTTTGGCACTTCTTGTGCTAGGAGGAATTCAAGCCAAAAGCCAATCTGATGTTGGACAAATAAAAGGTTACATCTTTGATGGCGATAAAAAAGAAGCTCTCTATTCTGCAACAGCCAAAATCACATACGCTGGAAATACTTTTGGTAACACATCAGACTTTGACGGTAAATTCTTAATTGGTTCAGTCCAGCCCGGAACCTATACTCTCGAAATCTCCTACACGGGAAAAACAACAGTAAAGAAGAATATTGTTGTGAAATCTGGTCAGATAGCATTTAGAGACACCATTTTTATGACTGACACGTCAAATATTATTGGAGAGTTTGTCATTACAGAAGATAGAGTTGCGCTCATCAATCCCTACGAAGTTTCAAAACCAACATTACACGCTGAGCAATTAGGAAAAATGGCAGAGCTTAGAAATCCTGCTAACTTATTGAAAGTGATAGGCGAGGGTGCATTTACTATCAATGAGTCTACTCAGGAAGTTTACTTTAGAGGATCAAGAAGTAACGGAATTTCAACTTACCTAGATGGCTTAAAAATACAGGGAGCCATGCCAACTGTACCCGCTGTGTCTATCAAAAGTTACGCGGTGTATACTGGGGGATTACCTGCAAAATATGGCGATACATCTGGAGGTGTAATAGAAATTGAAACTAAAAGTTACTTTGATTTGTACAACCAAAGAATGGCCAAAAGAGGAGTTACTTATCCTTAAATTGTATCTTTATACAAGACAAACAGAACAACGAGGCCAGTAATTTTAAAACTTTGAATAAAAACCTAAAACATATCAAATCATTGAGTGATGAACAATTAGTTCTTCAATATGGGAAATCGAAAGACAAATCCTATATCGGAGAACTATATGTTCGTTATTCTTCACTGGTTTTGGGTGTAAGTTTAAAATATTTACAAAACAAAAGTGAGGCGCAGGACAACTTGATGAAAGTGTTTGAAAAACTAATGAATATTGAGTTAAGAACCGAAGTGTTAAATGTAAAACCTTGGCTTTATCAAATCACTAAAAATGAATGCTTGATGGCATTGAGAAAAAAGAAAAAAACTTCTTTTTCTGACATTGAAGAAATACAAATTTCACAAGAAAGCAATCTCGACCAATTAGAGGAAAAAGAAAGGCTTCTTAACCTCCTGGAGGAGGTAATTCCAACTCTAAAAGGAAATCAAAGAGTGTGCATAGAGCTCTTTTACCTGAATAAAAAAAGCTATGCCGAAATTGCTGAACATACCCAGTTTAGCATAAAGGAAGTGAAAAGCA
>JAHEIE010000017.1:0-14572 GCA_024639505.1 Crocinitomicaceae bacterium | reverse complement strand
AAGCAATATCCAAAATGGCAAGCGAAACTTGGAGCTTATGATGAATAGAGTTAACTCCAAATCCTAAACAAAGAAAATGAACCCAACCAATCCCATATCAGAAAAATCAATCGGTCAGCTGCTTGCTGCCTATTATGAGAATTCTTTGACCGATTCGGAAAAGGAAATACTTGAAAAAAATGCTGAAACAGACTCATTTCTGTCCGAAGCAATGGAAGGATTTCAAGATTTTCCGGATGCAGTTTTGGAAATACCAGAATTTAAAACCGGTAAATCATTCAATTGGAAATGGCTCAAAACAACTGCCTTGGTTGTCACAACTGCTGCGATTGTGTTCTTCCTTTTTCCTTCCGAATCTCAACCCGAAAAAGAAATAGCTGAGAACAAAACAAGCACCGAGAAATTTGCAAAAAAAATAGCCAATACTCCAATTGAACAATTCAGTGGAATGGACAATGAAATGGAAGAAAACAGTATTCCCGTTTCTGTTCGAGTAAACAAAGAAAAGGAAATAGAAAACTTAGTTTCGGAAAAGGAAAAAGTGATTGGGAGAGAGCAAATTGAGCTCCCCAAAATGAACCTAACTCCAATCGAATTTCAAGAAAAAACCGACTATTCTGTCAAAAAAGCTAAAATCAAAGCAATCGGATTTTTTGGATTTCTAGCAGTAGATTATTCTCAAATTTATACCCACACTATCGAAACCGAGCAGCCGTATACTGGAACTGCCGCTAGTCAAGCAAATTTAAAGGAAAATAATTCTGTTTTGGAACAAGAATTTACAAGAAACACATACACCTATCGTGAGTTTCTGAAGCAGGCTTGTTACTTTATGAAAGAGCGCAATTTTACCAATGCAATAACCAATTTTAATCTTATTTTGGAACAATTTCCGAGGGATGTGAATGCGGAATTCTATCTCGGTTACTGTCATTATGAATTAGGTAATTACTCGAAGGCAATTGCCTATTTTGAAAAAGTACAACAAAATGGATTCGATTTTTTTGAGGAAGACGCACAGTGGTTCATTGCCAATTGTCTTGAAAATAGTGGAAAATACAAGGAAGCGAATAAAATATACCGCGAGATTAGAAAAAAAGGAGGCTATTACTCCCACAAATTGAAATAAATCTTTTTTAAATCCTGATTTTCATTGCCTTCAGTCACTCAATTTTCACTAAATTTGCACATTAATTTAAACACACGCAAAGACTATGATTTGGTTGACTCTTTATAAAAAACTTTTACAATTCAGACTTTATATTGGAATTGCTTTAGTTGCAATTACAATTGCACTAGGCTTTACTAGTTACGATGGATGGTTTTGGTTTAGTTTAATTCTTGCTTTTATCGCTTTAGGTTCTCATGTATTTTTTGGCCCAATTCGATTTATCCAAGAGGCTATTCAGGCTGGAGACATGGAAAGAGCAAAGAAATTTATCAATCAGGTTTATTTCCCAAGACTATTATTCAAGCCAGTACGTCAAGGTTTTTATATGCTACAATCCAATATGGCAATGGCACAAAAAGATTTTGCTTCGGCAGAAACTCTAATGAATAAGAGTATAAAAAGCAAAAGTAAAGCTTTGGGAAGTACTGGCGAAGGTTCATCTTACCTTCAATTGGGTATGATTGCTGCTCAAAATGGAAAAATGAGCGAAGCCAAAAAGAATTTACGAATTGCTCTGGATAAAGGACTTGGTGACAAAGAAACAAAAGCAACAGCTTACCTTCAGTTGGCAGGATTGGAAATGCAATCAAGGAGATTTGGACCGGCAAACAATTACTTTAAAAAGGCAAAGCAATTGAACCCGCAAACGAGCGAATTAAAGGATCAAATTGCTCAGATGGAAAAATATATCCACAGAAGAGGGTAAAACAAATTTATGAGGCAAAAGAAAAGCGATGAAGTTATCTTCATCGCTTTTCTTTTGTGTTTGTTTTTCTTAAAACATCTTTGTCAGCAAACTCAATTTTTCTTTTAAGTTTCTTCTATCTACAATAAAATCGAGGAAACCATGCTCTAATAAAAATTCAGATGTTTGGAATCCTTCTGGTAAATCTTTCCCTATTGTTTCCTTTACAACTCTTGGTCCCGCAAAAGCTATCAATGCTCCTGGCTCTGCTATATTCACATCGCCCAACATAGCAAATGAAGCCGTAACTCCTCCCGTTGTTGGATCTGTCAATAAAGAAATGTACGGTTGCTTTGCTTTTGATAATAAAGTCAATTTAGCTGAAGTTTTAGCCATTTGCATCAACGAAAATCCTGCTTCCATCATTCTTGCTCCTCCTGATTTTGAAATCATCATGAAAGGACATTTTTTCTTGATTGCGTAATCTATAGCTCTTGCGATTTTTTCACCTACCACAGATCCCATTGATCCTCCAATAAATGCAAAATCCATACAAGCCACAACAATAGGCTGACCTGTTGTTTTTCCGTAGGCTGTTCTTACAGCATCTTTTAGATTCGATTTCTTCTGGGAAGCTATCAATCTCTTTTCGTATGACTTTGTATCAGTAAATTTCAAAGGATCTTTTGCCGTCATTTCAGCATCCAATTCTGTGAATTTATTGTCATCAAAAATAATTGAAAAATACTCTTTAGAACCTACTTTAAAGTGGTAACCATCCTCAACACTCACCCAGCTATTTTGCTCTAGGTTGTCTTTGTCTACAATTTTTCCACTTGGAGTTTTGTGCCACAATCCGTCAGGAGTTTCTTTCTTTTGATCGGTTGGGGTAACAATATTTTTATTCTTTCTAGTAAACCATCCCATAGTTCAAATATTTTTTAGTGTTTGTCAGCAAAATTTGCTCCCAAACAGTATGTTTATGCGATTGTAATCATTTCATCTAAGTACACATCTTGTATTGCATTCAGTAATTTAACACCTTCCGTCATTTCTTTCTGGAACGCTTTTCTTCCTGAAATTAATCCATGACCACCTGCTCTTTTATTGATTACAGCAGTTGTGATTGCATCACTCATATCTGATGATTTACTTCCTGTTGAAGCTCCTCCTGAGTTTATCAATCCTATTTTTCCCATGTAACAGTTGGCTGCTTGGTATCTGCACAAGTCAATTGGATTATCTGTATTCAATTCTGTATACACTTTAGGATGTGTTTTTCCAAAATCGATATTAGTATAACCTCCATTGTTTGTTGGTAATTTTTGTTTGATAATGTCTGCTTGTATTGTCACACCCAAATGATTGGCTTGAGCTGTAATATCTGTTGCAGTATGGTAATCTACTCCATCTTTCTTGAAATCACTATTTCTTAAATAACACCATAAAATTGTTGCCATTCCCAACTCATGAGCTCTTTCAAATGCTTGTGCAATTTCCACAATTTGACGATTACTATCATCTGAACCAAAATAAATCGTTGCTCCTACAGCAGCTGCTCCTAAGTTCCAAGCTTCATCTACAGATCCAAAAGAAATTTGACTGTATGTTTCTGGGTAAGTCATCATTTCGTTGTGATTCAATTTCACAATAAATGGAATTTTATGAGCATATTTTCTAGAACAAGAAGCTAACACTCCAAAAGTCGAAGCTACGGCATTACATCCTCCCTCAACTGCAAGTTTTACAATGTTTTCAGGATCAAAATAAATTGGATTAGGAGCAAAAGAGGCTCCAGCTGAATGCTCAATCCCCTGGTCCACTGGCAAAATTGAAACATATCCTGTTCCAGCTAATCTACCGTGGTTATATATTGCTTGTAAGTTTCTCATAACTTGAGGACTTCTATTGGTCATAGAAAAAGCCTCATCAACAAAAGTTGAACTTGGTAAAGTCAACATACTTTTGTCAATTGTTTTACAAGTATGGTTCAATAGCATGTCGCTATTTTCTCCTAATAATTCTTGGATATTTAAAGCCATTTGGTTTGTTGTTTTTATCTTAATTTTTTTTCTTGAATAAACAAGAACGCAAATTTAACAAAAATTCTCAACCTCTCGTATGGCTTGTTCAATTCTTTTGTCCTTGACAGGCCAAGGAATTATCAAAATAGGGAATAAAAAACTATTATTTGTAAATAAGAACAGAACTGTAAGCACTTACACCTTCTTCTCTACCAACAAAACCTAACTTTTCGGTTGTAGTTGCTTTTACAGATACTTGATCAATATCTAGCTTCAGAATATCAGCCATTACCTTTTTCATAGAATCCAGATGTGGCGCTAACTTTGGTTTCTGCAAACATACTGTGGAATCAATATTAGAAATTGAATATCCCTTTTCTTCTATTAGTTCGGCAACTCGGGCCAATAATATTTTACTATCAATTCCTTTGTATTCTTTGGCAGTATCTGGAAAATGCTTTCCTATATCGCCTAAATTTGCTGCGCCTAAAAGAGCGTCACAAATTGTGTGAATCAGCACATCCGCATCCGAATGACCTACACCTCCTTTGTGGTAGTCAAGTAATATTCCTCCTAACCAAAATTCTTCTCCTTCGGCCAATTGATGGACATCATAGCCTATTCCCGTTCGTATATTTAACATAATGTAGTTTTATTCTGCTAATTCTCCTCCCAAATTAAAGGCTAGAGAAAAACGAATTGTATTTGCCAGTGGGTTTTGGTTTGTTACTGTTACTAGATAAGAAAAATCTAATAAGAATCTACTATATTTTAGCCCTACTCCCATTGTTACATACCTTCTGTTTCCTTTGGTAAAATGCTCATGGAAATAACCAGCTCTCACAGAAAACCTGTCTGCATAGGTATATTCCATACCTAAAGAAATATTTACTTCTCTCAGTTCTTCTTTTAAGATACTTCCATCCTCCACACCAATTAAAACATCGTTGTCATCGTACAACACATTTCCTGGGGCATCATTAAATGAACCAAAAATTGCAGGTGCCACACCAATGTTTCCATTTCTTCCAGATGCTATTTCATTAGGATCAGTTCTCAACAAAGCTGGAGGCGTTGGAACTAATAATTTATTAAAATCTACTCCTATTGAGAAATCATTGTACTTGTCAATGTCAATGTTTAATACTGTTCCTAATCTTAGGTTTGCAGGCAAGAAATCTTCCGTTGCCGAATTTGTATAAGATATTTTTGCGCCTATATTAGAAATATTCATCCCTACATTAAGAGTTGACTTGTATTCTCCAATATCAAATTTTTTCGATTGATAAAACATTCCTAAATCAATAGCGATAGACCTTCCTGGTTTAGTATCTACACCATTGGCTGTTAAACCTTCCGTTAAGTTAGAATTGATAAACCTGGCTGTCATAGATCCAGATAAGTTTTTCCCTAGTCTTGTTGCGTAGGCCACATCAAAAGCAAATTCTTTCGGATTTGCAGTTTTTATTGGAGTCCCAACATTATCGGTGAAGTTTATTTCTCCCAAAGAAAAATACCTCATACTTCCCGATAAAGAAGAATTTTTATCTAGCTTTTTGTATCCTGCTAAATAAACAAGATTAATGTCGTTAATTCCTAAACTTCTTAGCCAAGGTGAGTAGGAAAAGGAAACGCCACTTTCTTCTTCGGCAAATACATATTTGGATGCATTCCAGTGTTGAGAATTAATATCTGGACTTGTAGCTACTCCCATATCTCCCATTGCACTTGCTCTAGAATCTGGCGCTATAAGTAAAAATGGTACAGCTGTGGTAATGGTATTTAATTGTAAATCAAAATTATTCCCTCCTTTGGATGTTGATTGAGATAACGCATTATTTCCTAGCAAAAACCCTACTGATAGAAATAAAAATTTTGTAATACTTTTTGTGTTCGTCATGATAAGAATTGAATGTACATAAATTACTACTCATTGCTGGATTAGCAATGGCAAGTAGGTGGTTAAATTAAGTCAAAAAAAGTAATTTTTTATTCGAATAGTTTCCTATGTTAAAATTTATGCGCAACAAATATAAGATAAACTTAAAGAAATTTTTATTTCAACAACACTAGTTTTTCATATTCCTCTACTTTATTGCCTTGATTATCTTCCACCTTTACTTTATAAACATAAGTCCCTCTTCCTATTCTGTCCCCAAAATCATCTCGACCATCCCAAGCAATTCCCTCCACTCTAAACCCCTTTGTTCGCACAAGTTGGTTGATTGTTTTTACTAGCTTACCCGAAATTGTGAAAACTTGTACCTGAACCTCCAAAAAGTCACAATGCTGGTTGTGTTCAAAATAAAACTCTGTACGAGTGGTAAATGGATTAGGGTAATTCAAGACGTGATCGATAGCCAATTCCGCTTCCTGAACTACAACAAAATCAATGGTTCTGTCCGAAGAGTTGTTCTGGGTATCCCAGGTTTTAAGACTCAAAGTGTGAGCTCCTTCAGCTATATTTTCTAACGGATAATTAACCTTTCCACTTTGATAGGAATCTATGTCACTTTCATAATAATTATTTAAAATTATTGGGTTGCTAGATTTTTCATCGAGTATAGCAGTTATGTCATGGCCTATTCCGTTTCCTGTAGTATTTATCCCATTCGAATCAAAAATTTCGGCATAAATGGTAGGATTTTCATCAGTGATTCCTCCAGATACAAAACTGGCATCGTTCATATAAAGCCCAACTTCTGGACCTTTGTTGTCGGAAATTGCCGTCAAGTCAGTTCCGCCAATAACTGCATCGGAAAAATATCCTGCCCCGTCCTCGTTTCCATCAAAACAATAGTAACTAATCTTTCCTAATCCAAATTGGTAATTAATGTCTTTTGGAACTATAAATGTATATTCAAACTCCCCATTTTTTACCGTTGCCTTTCCTTTGTAAAGTACATTTGTTTGTTGTGTAAAAGGAATCGCATCAGAAGGCGTCCTGTTACCTAAAGTAGACAGTTGAAGTGGCTTGTCGTATACGGTTGGAAAAACAACACCATTGTAAGAAGTTAGTTTCGCTCCATTATTATCAGCTACATATCCCTTTATCTTTATTTTACTCAGGGCTTTCAATGTATCTATGTTTGCAGCACCTACTGGCTTGTTATTAATTTCGGTGGTAACAACCAACTGTTTTGGAAAAGCAAGTTGCAGTGCAGGATCTCCTATCAACCCAAAACGTCTCACATTGTTGTCACCAATCACTCTTGCGCTATTTTTGGTTTCCATATATATCTCACCCATTGTTCTTGGCGAACCATTACTTTTTTTAACAAAGGCCTCCTCAAAGAAAGATTCTATTAGTCTTTCGTTCGAAAACTGAAAAACTGGCCTAGTGGTCGTAAAAAGTGCTATTGCTGCTCCTTCTGGATTTAAAAAGCAGAGCTCTCCGGCAGAAGTTCTACCCGGATCATCATATTTTGTGAATTCACAAGTTGCTGTAAGCATCACCGTCAGCCTTTCTTTGTTGGACCAACCATTAATCGTTGGCACATCCAAAAATCGTTCATTTCCCCACCCAATTTCACCTCCGTGCCCTTCGTAAGAAGTAATCAAGGTTCCTTCCTGAACAGATTTCCTTAACCTTTCTGCACCTTCCAAATATCTCGCTCCACCCGATAGCGAAGTTTGATTAAATGCATCCATGTACACTTTGTTGTGGTTAAAAGTTGGGTAGTTTTTCTCAACAGAATCTATAATTCTTTCTACGTGTCTCGTAAAGGCCAACTCCCATGATTCATCTACATCGTCAGTCACATAAGTAAGTTTATTTCTCCAGTCGCCAAAAGCTGAGCCAGAGCTAGCATCATTGCAACTTGACAACTCAGAAGAAGAACTTGTTTTTTGATAATTAATAATCTTGTTCACTACATTTTGAGCTTGCGATACAGAAACAACAGTAAATCTTCCCACTGCGACATCCATTTGTTCATAATCACCCATGCTTTCTCCATCATCTAGCAAAGCATAAAAATCATCCGTTGCAAACGAGCTTATGTCGGACTCAGAATTCCATGACTCCCAAACAGGAACAAAATTGTGGTTTGGTGTAACTCTTCCTTTATAATCATAACTACAATCTCCAAACAACAACAAGTATTTAAATTTAGATGCCGAACTTCTATCATAAAGCATTTTAGCAAAAGTCTTAATTGCCGTTACATCTTGCTTTCCGCCAGAAAATTCATTGTAAATTTCTTCCACAGATGTTTTTAGCACATCAAGACCATTGGACTGATGAAAAGAAATCAGTTGATCAACCTGATTCTCAAATAAAGGGTGATAAACAATTAGCATATCAGGAACAGAAACTCCGTGCAAATTTTGATTTTCTACAATCGACTCAAACTGAGGCGAGAGAAAACCTAAAGAATTGAAAGCGATAAATGTCCTTAATGAATCGGTTGCTACGTTAAATCCAAGGGAACCACCTGACTTTGAAAACATAACGTTTTTCGTGTCCCAAGCATTTGTCACATCCCAAACCTCATCAATCAAAGCAGCATCTTGAACCGTAAATTTACTTATGTTTCCAGCACCAACTGAATTCACATCGCGAAACTCCATTTGATTACCAGACATTCTTAAATTCCTTCTGCAATTTATTTCTAGATAATCTAAATATCCTACACTTTTTATTCCATTGGGTTTGTTGTAATTCAAAACCACAGAAAAGGAACTTGAATTTGGCAAAAAAGATAAATTTCCAAAACGCTGTAAAGCAAACGAAGAATGTGAGCTAGGAGTAATTCCTGGCACAGGGACTACTACAGAACCAAGTCCCGAAACAGACATTGAGAAAGAAGCTGAATTTGGATTAGCTGTTAGAGCAAATAACGAAGATTTGATGAAAACAGAAGAAGTTAAGTCTATATTAGGGAAACTAAATCCATAAGTGTAGCGTAAATTCACGTCAAACACATCTCCCAACCAGTTTTTTCCTGATCCTCCTCTTCCGTTTGAGGCTAATAAATTTACCCTTTCATCTTCCTTTACTTGAAAATCATTAAAGGAAGTAACATTCTTATTATGAGGCATTGTTGATGTTATGTCTTGAATTCTTTTTGCACCGGTTCCATCATCCGTTTTTATAAAAACATAAGATTTTTCATCATACAAATGAGTTTCATACTCAAACAAACCACTTGCTTGATTTAATTTCCATTTGTGAGGACCAGAAGCATAGAATAAGAAATAATCTCCTTCATCGAAAGTACCATCCCCACCATCCATCATTTTAATGGCATTTTTCTTCAAATCATCAATTCTTGCATCTCCGTTTCTCTCTGGCAACATTCCATCATGGTTTGCGAACACATTAATTAAACTAGAATTAATGCTACCCGATATCGCTTGAATCCCTTCTAAATCCTCAAAAGAAATTTTATAAATCCCGTTGTTTTGAACTGAATATTTGAAAATAGAACCAGAAGCCAACTGAGAGGAAACGGCAAACCTACGATTACCCGATCTATTTACAGAAACCGAAAATCCATTATCGGAAATAATAATACTTCTCTCGAATGAAGTGATTTTATGGATCGCCCCATTTTTTTTTATTAAGGGAAAGTAAGTAATGACTGCATCCTTTTTTTTATTCCTACTTGAATAATTAATCGAAACTTCAAAAACACTTTCAATCCTATTCAGCCATGAATCAGGAACTCCTTTCAACTCTTCTCTACTCAATGCTTTTGACTCGATAATTGAGGTGGTTACAGATACAAGTTGATTCTCGCCAAGTCCTTTTTTTTCTCTATGAACAGGGAGGGAATTCATATCTGCACCATATTCAGAAATAGAAAGAATTTTTACTTTTTCTAATTCGGTAAGCGACCAATTCAAATTTATTTCAGTACTTTTTTGAGAAAAAGCTACGACCGAAACAAAGAAAAAGAAAATATTTATAGCCGTTTTCATAAAAAAATAATATTGCGGGTTCAAAAAAGGATGATTATCGGCAACATTAACGTGACCAAGGGGTAGTTTTATTGTTGTATTTGCTAATAAAAAGTTATTCTGGCTCAAAAATAACAATAAATTAATCTAAGTATAAGAAAAGTACCTCTATAAATTCTTGCCATTTTATGCTATTTATATCAAACTTATTTCTATTTTTACCGTATTGATTGAAATTAATTCGTCCTTATGAACAATTTTTTGTTGAAAACATTTGTGGCTTTAATAGGCTTGCTTCTGAGCACTTCTGCACTTGCGCAGGACCCAGAATTTAGCCAATTTTACGCTAACCCTTTGCATCTAAATCCTGCCTTCGCTGGCTCAAATAATTGTCCAAGAGTCGCGATGAACTATAGAAATCAGTGGCCAGGTCTATCAGGTTCGTTTGTTACACAAAGTGTTTCTTACGACCAACGATTGGGGTATAACAAAGGAGCAGGAATTGGATTTATTGTTACAAATGATGAAGCAGCAAAGACACTAAACACGCTGAATGCAAGTGCAATTTTCTCTTATCACCTACCTGTGACCAGAAAATTTGCTATAAGAGTAGGATTTCAAGCCACCTATTTTCAAAAAAGCCTAGATTGGAATAAACTTACTTTTGGCGATATGATTGACCCTAGAAGAGGATTTGTGTACAATACAAATGACGTTCCAAATGGAAATGGCAAGAAATCAGGAATAGACTTTTCTGGTGGAATACTTGGTTTTAGTGAAAAATTCTTTCTTGGGCTTTCTGCCCATCACATTACTGAACCAAACGAATCCCTAGTGTTAGGCGAAAGTAATTTACCTATGAAAATTACTGGACATGCCGGAGCAGTCATCCCATTAAGCAAAAGCAGATACAAAAAGAGTGACACTAAAATTTCGCCAAACATTTTATACCGAAGCCAAGGTACTTTTCAGCAATTAAACCTGGGAGTATATGTTAACAAAGGACCTATTTGGACAGGAGTTTGGTACAGAAACGGTGATGCATTTATTGTATTACTGGGAATACAAACAGATTTAATGAGGCTTGGATACAGCTATGATGTCACAACAAGTGAATTAACGCTAGCCACTGCAGGTTCACACGAAATTTCATTTACAATGAATTTTAAATGTAAACCACCAAAAAGGAAGTACAGAACAATAAGTTGTCCATCATTTTAGTTATATACTATCAGTAATTTATTAGAAAGAAGAAAAAGAAAACGATATGAAGATGAGAAAAAACATGAGTAAAATATTTGTTGCCGGAATGGTAATGAGTGTGTTGGTTTTGTCTTGTAAAAACAAAGAACAATCCACAGCTACTGGCTGGAATTATAACGATCCTCAAAACGGAGGATTTCTAAAAACTAATTATGTTGAACAAGAAACTGGACCAGGATTAGTGCTGATAGAAGGTGGAACTTTTACTATGGGACGAGCAGAACAAGAAGTTACATTTGATTGGGATAATACTCCAAGAAGAGTTACTGTACGTTCATTTTATATGGATGAAACGGAAGTTACTAACCAACATTGGAGAGATTACATGCATTGGACAGAAAGAACATTCTCTGATTTTCCTCTTATTCTAAAGAAAGCTACCCCAGACGAAAATGTATGGAGAAGCAAATTAGGTTATAACGAACCTTTAGCTGAATATTATTTGAGACACCCTGCATATCAAGACTACCCTGTTGTAGGTGTTAGCTGGCTGCAAGCTTCAAATTATTGTGCTTGGAGAACTGATAGAGTAAACGAATATATATTAATTCGAGAGGGTATATTATTGTGGAACAATGACCAACAAAACGAACCATTTAATACGGATGCTTATTTAGCAGGCAAATTTAGTAATAGTGACAATCCAAATGGTCAGCTTGTTGATCTAGATCCAAGTAATGGAAGTGGATCAAACGGGAAAAAGAAAATTAAGAAAAAAGATCTTGCCACAAGAATTGTAAGAATGGAAGATGGTATAACTCTACCTAGTTACAGACTTCCTACAGAAGCTGAATGGGAATTTGCTGCCTATGGACTCATTGGCAACCAAGAAGAAGAAAGAATAACAAATCGAAGAATTTACCCATGGGATGGACACTGGGTGAGAAATCCGGATGATAAGTTTCAAGGTGAAATACAAGCCAATTTCATGAGAGGAAGAGGTGATTATATGGGAGTTGCAGGAAAATTAAATGATAATGCATCTGTAACAGCTCCAGTTACCGCATACTGGCCAAATGATTATGGATTATACAATATGGCAGGAAATGTAGCTGAGTGGGTAATGGATGTATACCGACCACTTTCTTCAGAAGATATGGATGATTTTAGCCCATTCAGAGGGAATGTTTTTAAAACAAAAGTTCTTAACTCTGAAGGTGCAATAGATGAGAAACTAGACGAAGCAATGTATGATGTTAACGGAATAAAAGAATATATCGTAGATTTCACAGCAGAAAGAAAAAGAAGAAGAGCTGGAGCAATCACTGATTCCTTAGATAATGTGTTATTAACTGAGTTAGACTCAATGATTAACATTGCTAATGGAATGTTCAACGATGGAAGAAAACTTGAAGCATCAAGGTATGTGAGAGACATAGTAGATGAAAAACTACTAGACATAGCCTTTAGAGTGCAAGGAATTCAAGGTTTAGAAGAATTTCAATTTGAAATAATACCTAAACTAGTTGATGGAATTTCTGATTATGTTGTAAACCACCCAGGTAGCTTAAAGGTAAGAACTGTGACCAAAGAAGAAAACTTGGACAGAAGAAATTATGAGCAATCTAACTACATTGATTATTTGGATGGAGATTTACAATCGAGTATATATTACAACAATGAAGAAACTATTGAAGGAATCAACGAATTTGAACAACAAAATGGGGCCGCTAGAAACAGAACTGGAAAAAACCCTCAAAACCTAGTTTACCAATCTACAACTGTTGACAAAGGAAAACCAATTCAACCTTCTACATTGATTACAGATAAATCAAGAGTATACAAAGGAGGATCTTGGAAAGATAGAGCTTATTGGTTGTCTCCAGGAAACAGAAGATTTTACGATGAGTTCCGTTCTACTGATTACATTGGATTTAGATGTGCAATGACAAGAGTAGGAAGCCCAGTTGGATTGGGAGGAAAAAAATAACAATCAGAATTGATTAAAATTAAAGCCTTGGTAGAAAAATCTATCAAGGCTTTTTATATGTAAAAAAGATGAATACCAACTTAGAACAACTTTACAACCATTATACCAAATATCCGAAAATTTCAACGGACACCCGAAACATTGAAAAAAACTCACTATTTTTTGCTCTTTCTGGGGATAATTTTGATGGAAATAAATTCGCTGAAGAGGCACTAAACAAAGGGGCGCAATTTGCCGTTATTAGCGACCCCGAACTAAACAAAGACGAACGTTTTCTTTTGGTAGAAGATACTTTGCAAGCATTACAAAATTTAGCTAAATTTCATAGAAATACCTTGAAAATACCAGTAATAGGAATTACGGGAAGTAACGGAAAAACAACAACCAAAGAACTCATTAAAAGTGCATTGAGCGAAAAACACAACGTGTTTGCAACCCAAGGAAACTTAAACAACCACATTGGCGTTCCTTTATCCTTACTTTCTATAACTGCAGAACATCAAATTGCGATTATAGAAATGGGTGCCAATCATCAGAAAGAAATAGAATTTTTAGCGAATATTTGTAATCCAGATTGCGGGTTAATCACCAACATTGGAAAAGCACATTTAGAGGGTTTTGGTGGAATTGAAGGGGTGGAAAAAGGGAAAACTGAGTTGTTTTCGAACCTTACATCCAGAGGAAAGCAGGTTTTTATAAATACCTCTGACGAAAGACTAAACCAATATACCGTAAAAACGAAGGCTATAACTTATGGGTCACAATCAGCTGATTATTTAGGAAAGGTAACTTCAAGCCATCCATTTTTGTCCTTAGAAGTTTCTTACAAGGAGAATCGGTATGAAATCAATTCTCAGCTTATAGGCACATATAACTGGAACAACATAATGGCGGCAGTGGTTTTGGCAGATTATTACGGAGTGGAACCAAATTCTATTCAGAAGGGAATTGAAAATTACACACCTACAAACAACCGTTCTCAACTGGTAGAACAAGGAAGTAATAAAATAATATTGGATTGCTATAATGCCAATCCTTCAAGCATGAAAGAGGCTATTTACAACTTGGTGAAATCAGAATCCGAAAAAAAATTTTTCATTCTGGGAGATATGCTCGAACTAGGTAAAGATGCTAAAAAGGAGCATGAAGCCATAGTGGAGCTATTAATGGATCATGAATTAAAAGGAGTTTTGGTAGGTAAGCTGTTCAAATCGGTAAAACAAAACGAATACATTTCATTTGTAAACAATGTGGCTGCAAAAAAATTCTTGAAAACTAACCCAAAAAGAGATACCCTATTTTTAATAAAAGGATCGAGAGGAATAAAATTAGAAACAATACAGGAAGTGTTGTAAATTTATGGGAGTGAGGAGTGGGAAGCTCGAAGTAAAAAAAGACTTACGATTTGATAACTTACGACATACGAACTAAAAAGACATTTTCCTTTGTGACTTCTTTTGAACCTTTGTGTAATAACTCATCTCTCAAACTAAAATAAAAAACTTTAAAATAAAATTATGGCAAAAATATTGACCTCAAAATCAATCAAATTTTTAGAGAAATACCTAAACAACGCCTCTCCTACTGGATTTGAA
>JAHEIE010000103.1 GCA_024639505.1 Crocinitomicaceae bacterium | reverse complement strand
AATTCGCTTCCTTTTTGTTTTTTAACAGTTGATATTCTTAAATTATTCGAATCATTCCTTACATTTGCGACCTAATCACATTTTTAAAAAATTCAACTATGATGAAAAAATTACTTTTTACTGCTCTTGCAGCAACTTTATTTACTGCGTCTTTTGGGCAATCAGCAGATTTAGAATTAACAGTTACAATGCCTGCAACAGATACAACTCACGATGATGGTATCGAGTTTACAGCTCAAATCAAAAACTTAGGACCAACAAATATGGCAGCAGGAGATACAATCTTTTATGGTGTATTTATTGATGGGTCTTCTGTTTTTAACTCTGGATTTTTATTAGGAGCTGGCGGACTAAATTCTGGTGATAGTTTAAGCTTTTCAAGAACTTTAGTGCCACCAACTCACCCAACAACCACAACTTATGAGGTTGTTTGTGTTTATGCACTTCCACAAGATTCATACACTGATACAGGTTCAGTTCTATTGGCCAATAATATTGATTGTTACACTCTTTCAAGATCTTTGGTTTCTACTCCAGAAATAGAATTGGAAGGTACTTCAACTGTTTTTGTTGCAAACGGAATGTTGAACATGACTTCTACAACTAACGAAAACTTAACTTACACAGTAATGTCTGTCAATGGACAAGTAGTAAGCCAAGGAAACTTCACAAGCAACAAACAAGTTGACTTGAACGGAGTGGCAAAAGGAATTTACGCTGTAGTTCTTTCAAACGGAACTGAAAAAGTAACGAAAAAAGTTGCTGTACAGTAAGCCTTAACTTTTTTAAAGTTCAAAAAAACCTTCTCGAAATCTCGGGAAGGTTTTTTTGTGGGAAATTTTTCCTCATAAAAACTTTTTTCATCTGTCATTCCTTTGAAGAAAGGAATCTGTATAGCGAGAATCTTTCTAATCGATGTAGATTCCTGCATGCGCAGGAATGACAATGAGAAAATCAGAAAACAAAAAGCCCTTTTCAATCTTCATTGAAAAAGGGCTTTTTTTGTGGGAAATTTTTCACTATATTGAAAAATAAAATCAAGCAATTTTAATGAAACAAACCCTCTTTATTTTCTGTTTTTTCTTTCTGTTCTTTTCTTGCAAAAAAGAAAGACTAGATAATGATGCTGAACTACTTGTAGGGAGATGGGAAGGTGATTATTATTATTATTTTTATAGAAACAGAGGAAGAGAGACCGTAAACAGAACTGAATTTAGTGAAACCCCCAACAAAAATAGAAAATGGGTTGACTTCAAGAAGAGAGGAATTGTTACCTTCTACAATGAAAACAAAAAAACTGTAAAACAAAAAATATTAGGAATTGAGCAGATAAACGGACCTTTTACCTTCTATTTACCTGTACAGGAGGATACACTTGAATTTATGAATGCTTATGGATTTAGAATATCCTGATAATGATTCATTTGCTTTAGGGGTCCCAGGAATAATGGACAAATACTATTTAGTGGTAAACGAAGACAACTTAATACTTTTTATTGATAGATACAATGTAACGAGCTACGCGGAGATATACAATAAATTATAGTTTGCTTTTAGTGCGATTTTTTCATCTGTCATTCCTTTGAAGAAAGGAATCTGTAAAGCGAGAATCTTTCATTTCTGCGAAGATTCCTGCCTGCGCAGGAATGACAATAAAAAATGAAATGAAAAAATGTACAAGAAACTAATCCCAATCCTGAGCTAAATCAGTCCAATTGGGATTTTGTGTTTTTATCAAGTTATTTTTCCATTCTCGTTTCCATTTTTTCATTTGTTTTTCTCTTGTAATGGCAGCTTTAATATTATTGTGTTTTTCAAAATACACCAAATTCACGCAATTATATTTCTTTGAAAAACCCTCCATTTCTTTACTTCTATGTTCTGCCAATCTTTTTTGAAGATTATTTGTTAAACCGATGTATAAAGTAGATTGATTATTGCTTGAAAGAATATAAACATAGTAGGTTTTCATAAACGGAAAATAAATTCTATATAATATAAGAACTTTTTTTCATCTGTAATTCCTTTAAAGAAAGGAATCTGTATAGCGAGAATCATTCTTATCTGCGAAGATTCCTGCCTACGCAGGAATGACAAAGTGAAATTAAAAGTTCTGCCGTAGCTTATCTTGAATGCTAATCGAAAGGCAAGAACG
>JAHEIE010000013.1 GCA_024639505.1 Crocinitomicaceae bacterium | reverse complement strand
TTTACGAGTACAAGCAGTAATCGAAGAAGTTGTGGAGGCTGGAAAAACACCAATTGTTATTGGTGGAGGTCACAACAACTGCTACCCTATTATCAATTCGTTTGAATCGGCAATTGATGTGCTGAATATAGATCCTCATGCCGATTTACGAAAGTTGGAAGGAAGACACAGTGGCAATGGATTTTCTTATGCGCTTCACAACAAACAATTGTCTAATTATTTTGTACTAGGAATGCACGAAGAATATAATTCTCAATACATTTTGAATCAATTTAAAGAAAATGAGAATTTGGAATACTTAACTTTCAATCAAATTTCTCATGAATCTTGGTGCGAATCCATGATTATGGACGCAGTTTCTAGTCTTTTGAAAAAAGAAAAAATTGGACTTGAATTGGATTTAGATTCAATCAAGAATATGCCTGTGAGTGCTTTCACATCTGTTGGTTTTTCCGAAGAAGAAATTAGAAAACTTATCTTTGAGCTGTCTAACCATTATAATTTTCATTATTTTCATATCTGCGAAGGAGCACCAACAAACGAATTGGAAAAAAATATTGTTGGAAAAACTATAGCATATTTTGTTAGTGATTTCATTAAATTAAATTCCTCAAACATATAAAATCATGGAATCAAATAAAAAGGATCAAGAAACGGCAAAGCAGCCAAAAGAAGAGATAAAAAACATCCCTTCTACAATTTGGAAGTTTATTATTTCAATTTTTAGTTTTAGTAATGACTCCAGCGTGAATCCGGTAGAAGTAATCGATAACATAAAAAAAGATATTGAATTTAAAGGTTACAATGTGTGGGTTTTAATGTGTTCGATTGTCATCGCTTCTATTGGTCTTAATGTAAACTCCATAGCTGTAGTGATAGGTGCCATGCTTATTTCTCCACTTATGGGACCAATTAGAGGAATTGGGTTGAGTGTTGGAACAAACAACTTTAAACTCTTAATCTATTCCCTTATCAATTTTGGAATAGCCACTATTGTCAGTATTTTGGTTTCCTTTTTGTATTTTAGGATAATGCCATTTAAAGATGCTACTACTGAAATTTTGGCCCGAACAGAACCCTTAATTTTAGATGTACTTATCGCTTTTTTTGGCGGATTGGCAGGAATTATAGCAGCTTCGCGAAGTGATAATTCGACTGTTGTTCCTGGTGTAGCAATTGCAACAGCGCTTATGCCTCCGTTGTGTGTTACGGGTTATGGATTAGCAACTGGAAATTGGGATTATACTTTTGGTGCATTCTATTTGTTTTTGCTCAATTCTTTGTTCATTTGCCTTTCTACTATTGTAGTTGTCAGGTATTTAAAGTTTCCACTTGCGACTTATGTAAACAAAAAGAAAGAGAGAAATATCAAGATTTACATCTCTATTATTTTAATTATTATCCTTGTACCTAGTGGAATGAAGTTTATGGAAGTATTCAATAAATCTGTTTTTACCAACACAGCTGGATTGTTTGTTAAAGAAAGAGTAAGTACAATCCCAAAAATTAAGATTTTGGATACTGATTTTGATTACGATGCCAGAACTGTCTCTGTTGTATTGGTTGGAAGCAATACAATATCTGTTTCCCGAATAGAAGAGCTTCAAGGAATATTAAACAGTGAGGATTATGGATTGGATAATACCAGCTTTGTTGTAATTCAGAATGATGAAATTGAAAACAACACCTTTACAATGGACGATTATCGGATGCTTGTGAAGGAATGGGAACAAAAAATAATTGATCGAGATAAAGAAATAATAAAGTTGAAAGAAGATTACAGCAAGAAAACCGATTTCAATTATGACTTAACCTCTGTCAATAAAAAACTGAAACTAATCAATGAATTTAAACCTCTTGAAAGTTTCGCTGCATCAAAAGCTTACCGCGTTGATATGACAGGAAATCAAGATACTACCTTAATGATAGTCGTAAATTGGTCGGACTCCGCTTTGATTGAGACAAGAAGTAAGAAACTAAAAAATTGGATTGAAATAAATTTTGAAACCAACAACTACGAAATCATAGAAAAAACGAAGTAATGGCGAAAAAGAAAAAGGAAAAATACATCGTGTACTCCACTAATCCTGGTTATCAGGAAGATGAGGAATTCGAAGATGAAGAAACTTTACAACCTAGCGAACAGGATTTGCGAGTGAGTATAGATCGGAAACAAAGAAAAGGAAAAGCGGTAACCTTAGTTACTGGATTTGTAGGTTCTGACGATGATTTAAAAGATTTGGGAAAAGAAATAAAATCGAAATGTGGAGTTGGTGGCAGTGCAAAAGATGGAGAAATCATAATACAGGGAGAAGTAAGAGAAAAAGTAGTTGAAATACTCCTATCAAAAGGATATAAAGCAAAAAAAACAGGAGGAAACTAAGTTGAATATGAAATTGCTAAAGAAACAAATCGATTCGTTTACTGCCGCTATTAATGGGATTGTAGAATCGATTTCACAGGAATTTCATCTCAAAATACATTTGATAGCTATCATTTGTGTTGTTTTTTTAGGGTTTTACATGAGTATTTCAAAAACAGAATGGCTATTTCTTATCCTAACTATGAGTGCTGTTGTGTGTTTAGAAATTGTAAATTCTGCCATTGAAAGGCTTTGCGACAAAGTAACTAAGGAAAATGATCCTCTCATAAAATTAGCTAAAGATATGGCTGCGGGTTCAGTTTTGATTACAGCTATTTCATCCGTTATCATTGGATGCATAATTTTTATCCCTAAATTTATAGACTTATAATACTACTATCCATGATTAAAGTAACTCAACTCACCAAATCTTATCAAAGTCTTCCCGTATTAAAAGGAGTAGATTTAGAAATAAAACAAGGTGAAATTGTAGCTATAACAGGAGCTTCTGGGGCAGGAAAATCTACTTTACTTCACCTTATTGGCACTTTGGATATAGCAGATTCTGGAGCCATAAATTTTCTTGGAAAGGAGGTTTTTAAAATGAAGAAAAAAGAGTTAGCCAAATTCAGAAACAAAAACATTGGATTTGTATTTCAATTTCATCATTTACTGCCAGAATTTACTGCTCTCGAGAATGTTTGTATTCCTGGATACATTAGCAACACTCCAAAGAAAGAAGTAGAACAAAGAGCAGAAGAACTGCTCAAAATGCTTGGATTGAGCGACAGAATGCACCATAAACCTTCTCAACTTTCGGGAGGTGAACAACAAAGAGTTTCAGTTGCTAGAGCACTGATTAACAATCCATCAGTGGTACTTGCCGATGAGCCAAGTGGAAACTTAGATTCTAAAAATGCAGAGGAATTACACAAATTATTTTTCGAATTGAGAGATACTTTTAATCAGACATTCATTATTGTAACACACAACAATTTGTTATCAGAAATGAGCGATAGAAAGTTGGTGATGAAAGATGGACTTATTTGTTAATTTCTTGAACAATGACAATACTATTTATAGATAACACCCACCCTATTCTGCATTCCATATTCGAGAAAAAAGGATGGACAATTGAAATAGACGACACATCAACGAAAGAAGAAATTAAGAAAAAACTTCATCAATACGATGGTATTATTGTGCGAAGCAGAATGATTTTGGACAAGGATTTTATTGAAAAAGGAACTCAACTAAAATTTATTGGAAGACCAGGCGCAGGATTAGAAAACATTGATGTAACATTTGCCGAAAGCAAAGGAATTCAGGTTTTTAGATCACCCGAAGGGAACAGAGACTCTGTTGCAGAACACGGAATTGGTATGATATTGATGTTGTTTAACAAACTGAATACCGCCAATCTTGAAGTGAAAAACGGACAATGGGATAGAAAATCTAATTGGGGTGAGGAATTGATGGGAAAAACCGTAGGAATAATTGGATATGGTGTAATGGGAAAAGCCATGGCACAAAGACTTTCTGGGTTTGGAGTTACCTGCTTGGTTTATGACAAATATTTATCAAATTATAGCAATTCTTTTGGGAAAGAATCAACCTTAAACTCTGTTTTAAAAGAAGCGGATATCATTTCGTTGCACACTCCACTTACCCCAGAAACAAAGAATATGGTGGATAAAAGTTTTATCGATTCAGTAAAAAAGCCATTTTATCTTTTGAATACTGCCAGAGGGCAATCGGTTGTGTTACAAGACTTAGTTGTAGGTCTTGAATCTGGTAAAGTTCTTGGCGCTTGTTTGGATGTTTTGGAGTACGAAAAAACTAGCTTTGAGTCTATGTTTGAAAATGAAAAATCGGACACTTTTGACTACTTGTCTAAAGCACAAAATGTAGTTCTTTCGCCCCATGTTGCCGGATGGACGCAACAATCCAATGTAAAAATTGCCCAATTTTTGGGAGAAAAAATTGTCAGCCATTTCGATTAAATTATTCGTGTAAAATAAGAATAGGACTTTTTGAATGTTTCGCTAATTTTTTACTCATACTTGGATGAAACATTCTGTCAAAAAACTTTCTTTCCCTGGTAACCACAGACAACAATTGGTTTTTACCAGCAGCTTGGAGCACCGCCTCTTCTATGTCGTTTGATTTGATTAATTCAATTTCGTATTTGAAAGAATCAAAAATAATTTTCAAGCTTTCTTTTTTCTTTGCTATTCTGTCCTCCATATCTTCGTCATCTTCTTTGAAAACATTGAAAAACTTGACTTCCAAATTAAGTGATGTTGCAAATAACTTGAGGAAATTCATGGAATCTACAGATTTGATGCTTTCCAGGCTACAAGCCATCAAAATTGAATTAATAGATTCATAGTCTGAATATTGAGGGACTGCAAGAATCGGTATTTTTACTTTATCTACAATATTGGAAGTTGTGCTACCTAAAAACACATCCTTTATTCCAGTAGCTCCAGTTGTTCCAATCACTACCATGTCGTACTCATTGTTTTCAGTATGCCGCAATATTGAATTAACAGGCACATTAAAATCAGTTTCGCCACTGATTTTAATTTTTGGATAGTCTTTCTTCTTTTTCTGTATTAATGTGGCTAACTCCTCCTCGGTTTCTTTTCTCATATCCTCTTGGATGTTCACAACTATTGTGGCAGATCCAGAAGACGGAATGTGGTAAGCGCTAAGCAAGGTTATTTCGGCATTCATTTTTTTTGCCAGAAACAATGCATAATCTATCGCATTTTCAGCGCATTCAGAAAAATCGGTGGGGACAAGAAGTTTTTGCATATAAAAAATGAAATCTAAAATTTTTTATAAAAGTAAACTCGTTTTGTAAGTGGAAATGTGATGAATATCAGTTAATAAAACAAGTTTTGTCAAAAAATAAGGCGGAATTCTTATTTTCTTAACAAAGCTATCGACTGAAATAAGTTTGTTTTGGAAAGCAAAATTTCTTTTAATTTGAGTCCTGACTTCTTGTAGAAAACAACTCCCAAATATGCGCTAGAAAACACGTAACTTACTGATGTTAAGATTGCAGCTCCTGTCAATCCATAATGCTCTACACAGTAATTTCCTAACAAAACAATCGGAAGTAATCCGAGAATAGCTCCAGTAATTAAGTGCGAATATTTTCCTGTGCCAGATAAATAATGAGAGAATGATTGAGATAAGGCCACAGCCATAACTCCCAAAGAAAGTGCATAAATAATAGGTTTTGTACCACTGATATCTTTTCCGAAAATTTCTAATATCCAAGAATTAGGAACAAACCATAGCGCAACAATTGCAATGGCTGTAACTAAAAAAGATAAGTGAAGAAAACTGACAGAAAGATCTGCTTTTTTTCTGTTATCTTCCTCGTTAGAAATTTTTCCATATTGAATGATTGCTAAAGCTTTTGAGGGAATCCACAAGCTTTCAGACAATTGTACAGCAATAATAAAAATTCCTAAAGCACCAACCATCGATTTTTCGATATAAAAATACAGCAGTCTATAATTCATGAGCTGAACAATATTAGACAATTGTATTTGCAAACCATACTGAAATGCCGAGATAAAAACATTTTTCAAATCTTTCATTTCGAATGATTTCAATTGTTTGAATACTCTTAAAAAGGAGAAAATTAAAGTTGCGACATAGGACAACACCAAAGCAAGAACAAAATTATGAAGAGTAATGCCAATTGCCACAAACAACACAACCTGACTGGATTTTTGGATAAGTTTTAAAAAATTATGCGTTTTCATCTCTTCTTTCCCAATAAAAACCTGATTGTGTATAGAAAAAACACATTCCAAAAGACCAATTAAAACAGTCCAATAAAGAAATTTGGCAGGAACAAGTTCGAAAAACCACAAAAGCAATCCCATTAAAAAAGCCGAAACTAGCGACCAGCCATACGAAACAATTAAAACGGAAAACAATGGTTTTCGTGGAGTTAAGTATACCAAAGCGCTTCCTCCCACCAAGTTATTTATCATCATGATAAAACTCACACCAAGAATTATTAATCCCATTGTGGCAACACCCGATTCGCCTAAATAATTGGCAACCAAAGCCACAAGCAAAAAATTGAGAATGCTAATTACGGCAAGCGTAAATGTGGTATTTGAGATAGTTCTTATCAACCCAGAATATCTTTGTAAACTCGGAGGTAACTCTCTCCTACTACCTTATTATCAAATTGACTCACAGCTGAATTTCTTATTTCTTTTGAATCAAAATTTTGAACTGAATCCAACATGAATTCAATTTCAAATTTCAATGCTTCTTCATCTCCTGGAGAAACAAGTCTTCCGTTTGTTTCATTCACATATTCACCAATTCCGCCAACGCTGGAAGAAACAAAAGGTAGTCCACAACAGAAACTCTCAACCATAACCACAGGAAGATTTTCGTAATTGCTGAACAACACAAAAAAATCAGAAGACCTATAAAACTCGGCTATTTCAGTAGGAGTTTTGGTTCCATGATAAGTCACGTATTTGTCTTGCAAACCAATTGATTTTTGTAGAAATTTTGCTTTTTCAATGTCTCCATCTGTCACAATTACCAATTGAAAATCTTGTCGCTTTTCTGCTATTTTTTTCAAGACTCTGAAAATGCCTGAAATATTTTTATGATCATCAACAAACGTAGAAACATGCAAAATTTTCTTAATTTCTCCATTGGTTTTCTGTTTCAGTGAAAACAAATTGGTGTCTGCCACATTTGGAATTACCGAATAGTTTCCTTTCAATCCTTTTTCCTGCATCGACACTGCCAAATGATTAGAAACTGGTAGAACTTTTGCCGCATTAGCTGCAATCTCTTTCATTTTTCTTTTTACCAATACATTCAATTTCTTGAAATCATTCTTGTAAGGCAAAAACATTGTCCAATGCTCAGTTAACACATAAGGAATTCGGAGTTTTTTCTTCAAATCCATAGCGATTATTCCTGCAGGAAAAGTGACATTACAATGAACCACATCAAATTTAGAAACATTGTGATTTTCTTTCAAAAAAGACAAACCTAAATCATGAGCTTTCCTATATCGAGATAGCTTTTTGGCAGAACTAAGCAATGGAATAGATGAATCAACTTTTTGGTAATACACACAAAGAGTTTTTACTCCATTTATTTCCGAATAATTCAACTCAAACTCTTCTTCTAAGCTTTCGCTAGATGTGGCATACAACACCCATAAATTAACAAAAGGATTGATAGATTCAGCATGTCGCTGAACAAAGTTCCCTAAGGTTTGGTGCTCCCGGCTTGGATACCAACTCGAAATAAATAATACATTTGGTTTTTGCATTCGATTCAAAGAATTACTTTTGTGTAACGACCGAACGAAGATAGTATTTTATACGTTGTTAGAAAACACAAAAAATCAATTCACACTACATACCATGACAAGAAAATTAAGAATTATATTTATGGGAACACCAGATTTTGCGGTAGAATCCCTCAAATCATTGGTAGAAAATGGTAGTGAAATTGTAGGGGTGATTACGGCACCAGATAGGCCAGCAGGACGGGGTCAAAAAATTCAAGAATCTGCTGTTAAAAAATATGCTGTGTCGCAAAACATAAAAGTATTGCAGCCAGAAAAATTAAAAAACCCAGAATTTCTTGAAGAATTAAAATCGCTAAATGCCAACTTGCAAGTAGTTGTTGCTTTTAGGATGTTGCCTGAGGTAGTTTGGAACATGCCAGAGTTCGGAACTTTTAATCTTCATGGGTCTTTATTGCCTCAATATCGTGGAGCAGCTCCTATTAATTGGGCGATTATGAATGGAGAAAAAGAAAGTGGTGTTACTACTTTTTATATCGAAAAAGAAATCGACACAGGTAAAGTTTTGTTTCAAGAAAGAGTGGCGATTGAAGAGAATGACACAGCTGGAGATTTACACGACAAACTTATGGAAGTTGGAGGTAAATTAGTTGTAAAAACAGTACAAGCAATCGAGAAGAATGACTATTCTGAAACGGCTCAAGAGTTGATGTTTAGTGAGGTAAAGGAATTGAAGCCTGCCCACAAAATTTTTAAGCAAGATTGCAAAGTGAATTGGTCAAAACCGATGAAAGAAATTCATGATTTTGTAAGAGGATTGTCGCCCTACCCGTGCGCTTGGACCGAGTTTAAAAAAGGCGAAGAAATATTGAGTGCAAAAATCTATCTAGTAGAAATAATTGACACAAACTCATACGAAAATGCAATAATTTCGGACGACAAATCATACATTCACATTACTACTCCTCATGGAAAGCTATCTCTCATTGAGTTTCAGCCAGCAGGAAAAAGAAGAATGAAAGTAACAGACTTTTTAAAAGGAAATAAACTTGAAGGATACACTATTTAAAGTCTTCTCATGATTTTTTTCAGGAATTTCATCGAATACTTAAAAACAAATGAAATCTCAAGAAATTTGTAATTCTGATATAAGCCTTACCTTTGTAGCAACTGAAATCAAAAACTATGACAGAATTATTTACACTCGGAAACCTATTTACTTTATTCATGCTTATTTTATTGCAAGCCGTTTTGGGCTTCGATAATTTGCTTTATATTTCTTTGGAATCAAAAAAAGCGGAGGACAAAGATCAAAAACGAGTTAGAAAGATTGGAATTTTAATTGCAATAGTTTTAAGAATTGTTTTGCTCTTCATTTTGGTACAACTCATTGGATATTTTCAATCCCCTATTTCCTTTTTGACAGGAAATGTGGAAGGAATAGTAGATTACCATTTTACGGGGCATAGCATTATTGTGTTGTTTGGTGGTGGATTTATTTTATACACTGCTGTAAAAGAAATATGGCACATGCTTTCTGGTGTAACCCACGAAAACTCAGAAGTAAAGAAAGAAAAAAAGAAAAGAACTGCTCGCTCAGTTATTATTTCGATTGTAATAATGAACTTAGTCTTCTCTTTTGATTCGATTTTAGCCGCAATTGGTCTAACTTCGCATATCGAAAATACAACTATATCATTTATTATTATGGCTATCGCTATAGTTGGAAGTGGATTACTTATGCTGCTATTGGCAGATAAAGTCTCGGAGTTTTTGAATAGAAATAGAATGTACGAAGTGCTAGGATTATTCATACTCTTTATAGTTGGAATTATGTTGATTACCGAGGGAGGACATTTGGCTCATTTGAGCTTTTTTGGAAACCAAATTCATGCCATGAGTCAAACTACTTTCTATTTCGTAATTGCTATCCTCGTATTGGTAGATGTGGTGCAAGGAAGGTATCAGAAAAAAATTATGAACGAGGCAAAAAAAATTGAAGAATAATGATAAATATTGGAGAACAAAATACGCTCACGATACTGAGAGAAACCGACAACGGTTTTTATTTGATTGACAAAGAAGAAAATGAGGTGTTGTTGCCAAATGCTTACATCAAGGAAGGATGGGCAATTGGTGACGAAGTTACCGTGTTTGTATTTACCGATTCGGAAGATAGATTGACCGCTACTACTGTTACTCCTAAAATAAAACTAGATGATTTTGCATTGTTAAGGGTAAACGAAGTAAATAATGTGGGTGCCTTCTTGGATTGGGGATTACCAAAAGATTTGTTTGTTCCTTTCAAAGAGCAAAAAATAAAAATGCGTGAAGACAAACACTATGTAGTTACCATGTATTTGGATTATGAAAGTGAACGATTGGTTGCTTCCAGCAAAATTGACTCTTTTTTAGAGTTTGAAGACATCAATCTCACCGAAGGACAAGAAGTGGAAGTGATTGTTTACGAAAGAACTCCTTTAGGTTTTAATTGTATTGTGAATAAATTATACAAAGGACTGATTTATGAAAATGAAGTTTTCAGGAATTTGAATATTGGAGAACACACCACTGGATACATCAAAACTGTGAGAGAAGACAACAAAATAGATGTTTCATTGCAAAAAGTGGGTTACGTTGCACAAGACGAAAACCAAGAGAAGATTCTGAATATATTGAAAGGAGATGCTGGATACATTGGATTGACAGACAAAAGCAAGCCAGAAGAAATTTACGAAGAACTAAGAATGAGTAAAAAAGCATTCAAAAAAGCCATCGGTGGATTGTACAAACAAAAGCTTGTTTGGCTAAAAAAAGATGGAATCTATTTGACAAAAGAAGGAAGAGCTTAATGTGAAAATTAATTGATGGAACAATTTGATAATTACTTTCCATCCTCCCCTTTTCTCCTCTAACCATCTTTTCATTTGTTATTCCCTCGTAGGAGGGAATCTAAAAAGGCACTCTACTAACCTAAAAATATGAAAGTGTATGAAATTTTCGTCAAAACTTTAATTGTAATAACCACTATTTTATTACTTAGCCCCTATTTCTGGTTATTTGGCATTCCTATTTATTTGGTCAATATCTTTTTAATTAATTCAACTAAATTACCAAAAGAAACAAAGCAAAAGTGGTCATTTATGCCAATCGGAATACTATTTTTATTCTTTCTTCTTATTTGGATTGGTGTTAATTTAATGAATGGATATGAATGACTATCTAATAAAATCATAGTTAAAATATAATTCGTACTTTCAAAAAACTAATTACAAGGGCTAATTACTCATTACTTTTACACCATGTGGGAAATTCAAAAAAGAGGTTTTAAAGGATTTTTGGCGATTGAAAAATCATTGTCAGACAATTCTATAGAAGCCTATTTAAGAGATATTGACAAACTCACTCAATACCTTGAATTAGAAAACAAAACAAGCCTTACTCCTTCTCAACTCACTCTGGATGATCTTCAGCATTTTTTGGCAACTATGGTAGAGCTAGGACTTAGCGCCCGATCTCAGGCACGATTAATTTCTGGAATCAAAGCTTTTTACAATTATCTATTGATAGAAAATTTAACAGATATTAATCCTGCAGAACTATTGGAGAGTCCGAAGTTGGGAAGAAAACTTCCTGATACCTTGAGTGTTGAAGAAATTCAACAATTGATTGATGCAATAGATTTGAGTTCGATGAATGGAGAGAGAAACAAGGCTATTTTGGAAACATTGTACGGTTGTGGATTGCGTGTTTCGGAGTTAGTTAATCTCAAAATTTCGAATATTTACTTTGAAGAAGAATTTATAAAAGTTGTAGGAAAAGGAGACAAAGAAAGACTTGTTCCAATTAGCGGTTCGGCACTAAAACAAATTTCTATTTACCTAAAACAGGTTCGTAATCATGTAAAAATAGCCAAAGGATTCGAAGATTTTGTATTTCTAAATCGCAGTGGAAAATCCCTAACACGAGTGATGATATTTACCATCATTAAGCAATTGACAGAAGTTACAGGAATCAAAAAAACAATAAGCCCTCATACATTTAGACATTCATTTGCTACTCATTTGGTAAATGCCGGAGCCGATTTAAGAGCCGTTCAGGATATGCTGGGCCACGTTTCTATTACCACAACAGAAATATACATGCACTTGGACACTAGCTACCTGCATGAAGAAATAAGAAAATTCCACCCAAGAAACTGAAAACAAGCCAACTACATAAACTAAAGAAGTAAATCAAAAAACAAAAGTTTTATTTTATTGAAAATAAAAGAGTTAAAAACAGAATACAAGGAATATTTAAGTACCTTTGAGCTTAATAAATTATATACAAAACAATATGAGTAACGGAACAGTAAAATTTTTCAATGAAACTAAAGGATTTGGATTCATCACACCAGATGAAGGAAACAAAGATGTGTTTGTACACGCAAACGGTTTGATTGATGAAATCAGAGAAGGAGACAAAGTAAGCTACGATGTAGAAGAATCTCCTAAAGGATTAAACGCAGTAAATGTAAAAGTTGACTAATCAACTTCATTCACATATTTAAGACTAAAAAAGCCTTGCAAATTTTGCAAGGCTTTTTTCTTGCCTACTATTTTCATGCTATTCCATATAATAAAGCATAAAACCGGCTAACGATTATTTTTTCCTTATTTTTAACTTGATGAAATTCTGTTTAAAAATAACACTCCCTTCCCTATTGATAGTATTGAGTTATCTTTTTCTATCTGGAAAAAAGTCTATTGCAGATACTGCAACAACAGTGAGCGCAGAAGATGTTTGGGGCTTTTATGGACACCAAAAAATAAATAGACTTGCTGTATTCACATTGCCCAAAGGAATGTTTGGATTTTACAAAAAGCACATCGAATACATAACCGAGCACGCTGTGGATCCAGACAAGCGAAGATATGCCATTGAGGCTGAAGCTCCCCGCCATTATATAGACATTGATCATTATCACCACGATAGCCTTACACCATTTGAGTATGTTCCCAGAAGATGGGACAAAGCAACCGAAAAATTCACCAAAGACACTCTCCAGGCCTACGGAATAGTTCCTTGGCATGTTGAAGTGATGCAACGCAGATTGACCTATGCCTTCAAAGACAAGGATTTTAATAAGATTCTAAAAGTATCTGCTGAGATTGGACATTACATTGGGGATGCTTCTGTACCGCTGCATACAACAGAAAATTACAATGGCCAACTTACAGGGCAAAAAGGAATACACGGCTTTTGGGAGTCCCGAATACCCGAGTTATTTTCCAAAGAATATGATTTCTTTGTTGGACAAGCTTCCTACATCGAAAAACCACTCGATTACATCTGGGATGTTGTAGAGTCTAGCCATTCTGCAGTTGACTCGGTGCTTGGATTTGAAAAAAACCTTAACAACTCATTTCCAGCGGACAGAAAATATGCATTTGACAATAGAGGAAACAGAACTATAAAAACCTACTCGCGCGATTACAGCAAAGAATACCAAATTATGCTGGATGGAATGATTGAAAGAAGAATGAGATCTTCTGTAGTATCGGTTGGAAGTTTTTGGTATACTTGCTGGATGAATGCAGGACAACCAAATTTGACAGAACTAAGCAAGAAGGAACTATCAGAAGAGGAGAAAAAAGAGCAAGAAGTACTTGACAAAGCATATCAAAAAGGAAAAATAAAAGGCCGTGAACATCAACATTGACAACTTACTCATTTCTCTAATTCTGTTTCTTTCTTTGAGTATGTCTTCGTGCGAAAGAAATAAAAATTTAATCCCTTCCTCCAACTCCGAAATTGAAAACAATATTTTAATAGAAAATAAAATTAACGGAGTAAATATAGTTGCAATTAATTCTAAAATAGATTCTAACGATATTTCACCTATAGTAAACCTTTATTCTAATTCTGTTGCTATTGTTCCTTTTGGATTTATCCGTTCTGGACAATCAAATGTGGAATACAATCTGGAATGGCAATGGCATGGCGAGAAAAAAATCGGAACAATTGAACAAATAAAATTAGCAAAAGAAGCCAATTTGTTTGTGTTATTAAAACCTCATTTGTGGACACATGACGGCTGGATTGGTGATTTGAATTTTGATTCCGAAACGGAATGGAATGAATTTGAAACAACCTACACGAATTTTATCTTGGATTTTGCAAAATTGGCTGATTCAATGAAAGTAGAAATGTTGTGTGTGGGAGTTGAATTAAAGCAAGTAGCGAAGGTTAGACCACAATTTTGGAACTCGCTGATTGATTCAGTTCGCAATCATTATTCAGGAAAACTTACTTACGCTGCAAATTGGGATAACTTCTCAAGTATTACATTCTGGGACAAACTAGATTTTATAGGAATTGAAGCCTATTTCCCACTATCCGAAAGTAAAACTCCAACAGTAACTGCACTTCTATCAAACTGGAAACCGATAAAAGATGAGATAAAATCTATATCATTTCGAGAAAACAAACAAGTTCTATTTACAGAATTTGGTTATCGAAACATTGATTTTACCGGGAAAGAACCCTATAAAATAGATGATAATCAAACATTAAATAACAAAGGACAAAACAACGGATACACGGCCATATTTGAAACTTTTTGGGACGAACCTTGGTTTGCTGGAGGGTATTTATGGAAATGGCACCCAAAACATGATGAAGCAGGCGGAAAAGACAATAATCGCTTTACCCCACAGAATAAACCAGCCGAAACTGTGATTTCAAACTTTTACAAATCTACTCACTGACTAATATCTCGACAATGATTTTACAAAACTCAGGAATTTCGAAAGAAGAAATTTTTAAACAATTAGAAGAAAAACAAAAACAAGATTTTGATTGGAGAACAGGAAGAATTTTCTGCTCTGTTTACCCTGCAGGAGAAGAAATTGAAGAAATAGCTAAAAAAGCATACACCATGTTTTTGACCGAGAACCCCGTAGACCCTACTCTTTTTCCAAGTCTTAGAGATATGGAAACGGAAGTGATTGGAAAGTGTAGCGAAATTTTACAAGGAGGAAAAGAGGTTGTCGGGACTCTCACAACTGGCGGAACAGAAAGCATTCTTTTAGCAGTAAAAACAGCTAAAAACAGAGCTAAATCATTAAACCCAAGTCAAACGAAATTCGAATTGATAATGCCCTACTCTATACATTCGGCATTTTTTAAAGCTTGTGATTATTTTGAGGTTACTCCAATTGTTGTGCCTCTCACACCAGACTACAAAGCGGATGTAATTGCCATCGAGAGAGCAATCACAGAGAATACCATTTTAATTGCAGCTTCTGCCCCGTCATACGTTTTTGGTGTGGTTGACCCAATAAAGAAAATTGGAGAGATTGCTTTGAAAAACAATGTGATGCTTCATGTTGATGCCTGCATTGGTGGTGTTGTTTTGGGATTTAATAGATTGGCAGGATTAAAGCAAGTACCAGAATTCGATTTCTCGGTTCCTGGAGTTACTTCAATCTCTATGGATTTACATAAATATGGATATACAGCCAAAGGATGCTCTGCATTGATGCATAGAAACAAATCTTATAGAAAACATCAATACTACGCTTGTTCAGAATGGACAGGCTACACATTAGTAAACCCAACCATACTCAGCACTAAAACAGGCGGACCGATTGCTGCGGCTTGGGCCGTAATGAAGTTTTTGGGAAAAGATGGATATTGTGAAATATCAAAAAAAACAATGAGCACAACAGCTCGATTTATTGATGGAATTAATTCTATTGAAGGATTACAAGTAATAGGTATTCCAGAAGTATCGTTATTTTCCTTTACCACAACCCAAGGAAATCCTTACGATTTGTTCGATGAATTAAACCACAAAGGATGGTTTGTTCAGTTTCAACTATCAAACGACTATAGTCCAGCAAATTTACACCTCACAGTTTCCAAAATTCATGAAAATTTGGTGGATGAATTTATCAAAGATTTAAAAGAATGCCATCAAAAAGTTCAGAAAAAGGGACTAGTAAAAAAAGCAGCAGAAAAAGTGACAATTGAAACTGCAAAGAAATTAGCACAAAACCTATCGCCCGAAAATTTTGATAAGCTAGGTAAACTACTTGGGTTTTCCAATGGTAAAGTCCCAGAAAAATTAGCATTAATAAATAAGATTATGGACGTTCTGCCTCCTGACACAGTCAGAAATACATTGATTGATTACATGAATGATTTTTATACCCTAAACCAAGAGAGATAAAAACTTCAGAATAAAAAGACAACTAAACACCATTATACCGAGCGGTGTGTCATTAATTCACTACTTTTGAAGATAACAAATTAACTCTATTTAATACATGGAAAACAACATAGAAAAACCATCTCCTGAAGCAAAAGCATTGTCATTATTCTTGATGGCATACAAAACAAAAGACCCTATTTACAAGGAGAAATCGAAACGTATAAACCGATTGTTTGATTTGGTAAAAACAAATGAATTAACTCAAGAAGAGTACATGACAGAGGTGGATAAAATGTTGGATTTATATGGCGGATACAACGCTGTGATAGAAAAAACAATTCAATTTTATATTGACAAAACAGGAGAATGGAAATCAAGAGGTGATGACCAATATGCTGCAGATGCTAAAAAAATAGCAAAAACAATGAATCTTTAATTTTCACCTTGGATTCAAACTCATGAGTTAGATCATTTTGCAAAAGCAAAAAAATCCCGAAACCAATTAAAAACTAACATGTACAACGAGAGAAAAAATCATTGGGAAAATGTTTACCACACAAAAACACCAAACGAAGTAAGCTGGACACAATTAAAACCTCAAACTTCTTTGACACTCATTGAAGCTTGCTCCCCTGCTTTGTCTGCTCCAATCATTGATATTGGTGGAGGTGACAGCTTGTTGGTAGATCACTTATTGGAATTGGGTTTTTCAGACATCACTGTGTTAGACATTTCTGGAAAAGCTCTGGAAAGAGCCAAAGAAAGAATCGGAGAAAAAGCAAAACTTGTAACTTGGATAGAAAGCGACATCACAGAGTTTGAACCAAATCGCTCCTACTCTATTTGGCACGACAGAGCTACCTTTCATTTTTTGACTAACGAGGAAGAAATTATTCGCTACCAAAATCTCGTAACCAAATATGTTACTGACCATGTATTAATTGGAACTTTTTCAACAAGCGGGCCTCTAAAATGCAGTGGATTAGAAATTTCACAATACAATTCTGATTCTTTGATGGCTTTGTTTCAACCTGAATTCAAGTTAATCGACTCATTTACAGAAAATCACACAACTCCTTTTGCAACTGAACAAAACTTTGTGTTTGGTAGTTTTGTGAAAAATAAAATACCACATAACTATTTGACATGACACAGTATTCAAAAATATACAGGGTAATTCACTGGGCTATTGCCTTTACTTTTTTGTTTTTACTGCTCACCATTTTACTTAGGTTAACGTGGCTAAACAAGTATAATGTTGCTGAAATTATTGATAAATATATAGAAGACAAGGAAGTAGTTTTATCGCAGGAGGAATTGATAAAATTGGCAAAAAAAATAAGACAACCCATGTGGATTTGGCATAATTACGCTGGATATGTTTTGGTTGGATTATTTAGTCTTCGTTTTGCTTTACCTTTTTTTGGAGAAATGAAATTTCAAAACCCATTATCCAGAGGATTGTCCATGACCGAAAAGTTTAAAAAATGGACTTATGTTGTTTTTTATTTTTGTGTAATAGTTTCTTTAACAACAGGCCTAATCATAGTTTGGGGACCAAAAACCATTAAAAAATCAATGGAAGAAATCCATGAATTAGGAACCTATTATTTAATCGGATTTATCGCAATCCATATATCGGGCGTTCTTTTTGCAGAGTTTACCAAAGACAAAGGAATAGTCTCTAGAATTTTCAGCGGTTCAAAAAAGTAAATATTAAAATGACAAACTTAAGCCTTGCAATCGCAGTTTTTACTCTAACTCTTTTTACTTCGTGTAACCTTCCTAATGAAGAAAAACAAATACAAGTAATTGACGAATTACCAAAACTCGAATCCAATACAATAGTAGTAACCCAAATTGATTCTTCTAAATTTATAATAGACTCAACTACCAAACTTATGTGGATGAAAGAAGACTTTAGCCTTCTAAAAGGAAGATTTTTGAATGATTGGAAAGAAATTTTTGAGTTTAGGGACGAAATAAATATCAAAACCTATGGAGGATTTAGTGATTGGAAAACTCCTACCATAAAGCAATACCGCACAATCAACAAAAACAAATCGGACAGAAAAAAGTATCAAGAGAATTTTTCGTTTCTAGATTCAACATTCGTTTGGGGAAATGGTCCTTATGCTTTTTGGAGCCAAACCACACCAAACAAACATACAGCGAGTTACATAAGCTTTATCGAAGGGTTTGCCACATCCGGCAACAGAGAAAAGCAATTCTCGAGTAAACATAGAAGTTACAAAGGCGTAGAATTGGGGATGAGCGTGAGGCTAGTACGAGAGCTTTAATTCAACTGCTTGTTTGTAACAACCCTAAACCTCCAAAGCAGTAAGCCCGCAGAAGCAGCCAAACCAACCAACAATCCAACCCAAAGTCCCTGAGATCCGTATCCGGCTAATAAACCAAAGTAGTAACTTATGGGAAAAGCAATTACCCAATAAGCTACAAACGTGATAAAAGTTGGTATCCTTACATCCTGCATACCTTTTAAAGCACCTAAAACAACAGCCTGTATACCATCGAACAACTGAAAAAACGCTGCTATAATTAATAATTTGGCTGAAATTGAAATTACCTCAGTATTATCTATTTTATTCTCAATGTCATTCACATCTAAATAAATAGTGGGTAAGAATTCATTAAAAACCATGAAAAACAAGGCGAAAATGACATCCAAAATAAGAATAAGCAAAAACAAGGAACGAGCAATTCTTCGTAATTCTGAAAAATCTTTCAACCCAAATTGGTTTCCAACTCTAATGGTTGCCACAACCGCAAGTCCCATGGCAAACATAAATGTCATTGAAGATAAATTAAGTGCAATTTGATTAGCAGCCTGAGGATTTTTTCCTAATGTTCCACTCAGCCAAATTGCAGCTGTAAAAATACCAAACTCAAAAAACATTTGTAACGCAGAAGGAAACCCTATTTTATTCAATGTTTTAAATGTGGATTTTACAATTTTTTCGTTCCATAAATCATCAAAATACACCAAAAACTTCTCCTTTTTTGCAATAAAAAGAAACATAACAATAGCCATTACAATTCTGGAAATCAATGTTCCCCATGCCGCACCTACGATTCCTAGTTCTGGAAAAATCCATATTCCATAAATCAAAACGTAATTCAACAATACGTTCAAAATATTAGCAATGACCGTTGCCCACATCGAGTATTTGGTTTGTGACAAACCATCGGTAAACTGTTTTAAAGCCTGGAAAGCAGCCAATGGAATAAGAGACAAAGCGACAATATTGAGGTATGGAATAGCTAATTCAACCACCTCTTCTGTTTGTTTCATTTCGTAAAGGAGTGGTTGCACACAAAATATAATAATCGTGAGTAAAACCCCGAGCGAAGTAACCAATAGAATTCCATTTTTTAGAACGCTTTTTCCTTCCTTAAAATTATTGGTAGAATCGGCAGCGGCAACCAAAGGAGTAATTCCAGTTGAAAAACCCAGAATAATTGACATCGCCATAAATAAAAAACTATTCCCAAGGCTTACCGCAGCTAGCGGAGCAGTTCCTAGTTTTCCCACCATTACATTGTCTACCAAACCAACAATGGTATGGCCCAACAAACCTAAAATTACTGGCCAAGCCAATTGAAGGTTTCGTTTAAATTCGTTTGTGTAGAGTTTGTAAGTGATAATGAATGATTAAAAAGTGGATAATTTTGTTCGGCAAAAATACACTTTAAATGATATTATTTTTTTCAAGATTTTTATTCTAAATGAAATCTATGTTTGACAACGAGTTTTAACAGAGAGTAATATTTCTTCCATCAAAATTCAAGATTAGCAATTCTCACATAATTATTCATTGTCAATTATTAATTTACTAAGGTTTATAAAACTTCCTATCCATGTCACTCGCCTTTTCCAATTGGGTAACAATACTAGAAACTGCAGGACAAATTGTTGAATTAGTTAAAGTTAAGTCCAATATTTGAAACATGTTTTTTCTGTTTGTATGAGGATATTCACCGCATGCTGCAGGTCTAAAATCATAAATGCCGCAAGTATTATCCTCTAAATCCAAGAAAGGACAGGGAGCTGTTTGCAATACATAATCTCCATCTCCATCTATCCTGAGATAGGAACTAATAAAATCAGGCTCCTTCATTCTCAGCTTTTTGGAAATTCTTTTGATGTCAATCTCTCTAAAAATGGGACTGGTGGTTTTGCAACAATTCCCACATTGCAAGCAATCAATTTCTTCAAACACTTCTTCGTGTTTTTCATGAAACATATCGTCCAAATTCTTTGGCTTCTTGTTTTTCAGTTTCTTGATAAATTTTTTGTTTTTATCTCGTGTCTGTTTGGGTAAGTCAAGTAACTTTTGGTAAGATTCGTTCATGAAAAAATAATTACGTTTAATCCGTTTAATTATTTACAAATATAAGCCATAAGAATTTAAGGAAAAGGCAGAAGTAAAATCATTTTTTTTATACCTTTAACCCATATAATTAATCTATGTCAAGAGAGTTTATTTCTTGAGGCAAACAAGCAAATTAAGTGGACGAAAATTCGACTAAAAAATACGATGTGTGTATCATTGGCGGGGGACCTGCAGGATATGCCGCAGCAATGAGAGCAGTAGATTTCGACAAATCAGTAGTATTGATTGAGAAAGACAAACTGGGAGGCGCTGGAATTTACAATGGTGCTCTTACTTCTAAAACGATGTGGGAATTGTCGCGAAAGGTAGATACGATAAATACAAACCTGTACACTGCGGGAAGAAGGCAGCTGGAAGTTACTTGGGACGATGTTCAAAAAACTATTAAAGACGCAATTTTTGAAAGAAAGTTTCAGTATTCGTCTCATGTTAAGCTACTTGACACAAAACTAAAAGATAAATTTAGTTACGAAAAAGGAACTGCCACAATGATTTCTAACCACGAAATAGAAATCAAAAGAAAGGACGATACCGAAACTACAATTTGGGCAGAAAATATAGTAATTGCCACAGGAAGCAGACCAAGAAAAATACCTACCATTGATGTAGATGAAAAAATTGTAATGACAAGTGATGGAATTCATCACATGGAATCATTCCCAAAAAGCCTGGTAATTGTAGGTGCGGGAGTTATTGGTTGTGAATATGCAACAATGTTTTCTAGTTTTAGTAAAACAAAAGTGTATTTGATTGATAAAGCGGATCACATCTTACCTTTTGAAGATAGCGACATTTCATCTTTGGTAGCTAATAATTTGAAAAAAAATGGAGTTACCATACACAATAAAGCAAACCTAGAAAGGCTAGAAAAAATCGATGGTGAAGTAGAATATGAATTGGCTTATGAAGACGGCAGAAAAGAAGTGATTCGTGTTGAAAAAGCTTTACTGTCCATCGGAAGAATTCCAAATGTGGAACATATCGGGATGGAAAATGCCGGTGTAAAAATGAGTGCTAGAGGAAGACACATTGGCGATGACGATACACAAACAAACATTCCTAATATTTATGTTGCTGGTGATGTATCAGGAAATATATCATTGGTGAATGTAGGAGAATTGGAAGCTAGGCATGCCATTGAGCGAATGTTCATGGAAAAACAACCGACTCCTATTTCTTATGACAACATTAGTAACATCATGTTCTTAGATCCAGAAGTAGCTGCTGTGGGAATGAACGAAAAACAATGTATCGAAAAGAATATTCCAGTTAAAGTGGTGAAAATCGATTATTCTTGTATCGCAAGAGCTATTGCAATGAGAAAAACAGAAGGATTTTTTAAAATTATCGTTACAAATGATAAAGAAATGAAAATATTGGGTATGAGAGCCATTGGCGAACATGCATCAAGTGCTATTCAAGCGGTTGCGCTTCTTATTAAAATGGATAAAGGAATAGATGAATTGGCAGAAATGGTTCACCCTCACCCTTCTATCATCGAAGGAATTCAGGAATGTGTGCGTATGCTTTTGAATAAATCTGTTTTTAAATCTTCTATCTTCAAGGATAAGTTAAAATGCTACAGTTGTGTAGATGGTGTTTGTACACCTTTACAGAGATTGTAAAATCTGGTATAAATCTTGATTACTGAATAGAAAAACTACTATGAAAAAATTTAATCGAATTTTACTTTTTACTGGTGTTTCTATAATGATTCTAGGGATTTCATCTTTTAGTTCACAGAAGAAAACTAAGCTCTATTTTGAGTTAGGCTTTACAATAAATCCTTCGGCTGGAAGCAGTGTGGTGAATTTTATGATTCTTGGTTTGGATTCTACCAACCACAATATCGTAAGTAAAAAACCTATAACAGAGGCTCAATTTGTGATGTACGGCAAAGGAGTTTTGAAAAACGAAGCAAATCCCAATCGCCTTGATTTTTTTAAAGAAGCTCGTGTAGATTGTGGACTAATTCTGGATGATCCAAAAAGCCTAGGAGGAGTATTGATTGTGGATACACTTTGGGAAGAAATGAAACCGATTTGCCTACCAGTTTGGGACATTTGGAAACTGCGGTATTCAATTCACCCAAAATATGGAAAAGGAGCTTCAGCTGTTCCTGCCGAAGACATTGGCTGGTCGGCAAATAGATGGAGACCTAGCCCCAAGCAAACCGAGTATTTGGCGAAAAATTACGGAATAAACCACATTGCCGATTTTTTTCATGGCCCTTCCATGTATGAATTGTTTTATGACATGCAAAACCCGGATTGGATAAGAATGTATAAGGAGATTAATTAATCTTTTCGAAAACCAAACCTCCCGAAACATAAGTTTTGAGAACTTCTGCTGATTGCAATTCGTCCTTTGGGATTTTCATAATATCTCTATCCAATATCACAAAATCTGCTGATTTACCAATTTCTAAACTTCCATTTTGCTCATACGTTTTGTTTGCAAGAGCTACCCAAAAGGTAATTCCCTTCAAAGCCTCTTCCCTACTCAGATTCTCGCTTTGCAAAACCCAAGGCTTGTTAGCACGAAAAACAGCATTGTAAAAGGTGTGAATCGGATTGTTACACGCCACAGGATAATCGGTTCCCAGAGGAATAGTTTGATTCTGTTCCAGTAAAGATTTTAATCGGTAAGAAATAGCCAATTGAGAATCATTGAGTTTTTTCTCTGCCATATCTTTATCATCCCACAAATGTGTTGGTTGCACCGAAGGAATAATGGAAAATTTCCTGAATAATTCCATTTCAGATCCCCCTACTGTTTGAGCATGTTCTATTCTCCAAGCCAATCCGTTTGTGCCTTTCAAAACTTTCCCCATTACGTCTAGAGCTACTTTTACTGCCGAATCGCCAATGGCATGAACAGCCAGCTGCGCTCCTTGGTCAAAGGCAATTTGTGCTATCCGAGCCAAGCTATCTCGTGTCATCAATAATTTACCGTACTCATTTGTTCCTTTGTAAGGTTGTTTAAAACAAGCCGATTGCGAGCCAACACTTCCGTCTAGCACAACTTTATAGGTGTTTGCAGTTAATTTATTTTTTAATATTGGAAGAGTCATACTTGCCTCTTTACTGAAGTACAGCATTGCATTTACATTCATATCCAACGTTCCAGACTCTTGCATTTTTTCTATCAATCTTACCTCCGAACTAGTAAGTCCTGCATCCGAAACTGAGGTAACTCCTTTTGAAAAATAATTCTCCTCGGCAAACCTCAACCCCGCTTTCTTTTGAGCTTCAGTGTATTCTATTGCTTTGGTAAATTCTGGGATATATTCTTCAGAAACCAACCCATTTGATTTTTCAAACTCAAGATTTGTTTGTGCAATTGCTTTTTTATTTACAATCAAGCTGTGTCCATCTACTCGCCATAATAAAACTGGCGTTTCTTCGAAATTTTCGTTCAATAATTGATTATCAATAAGAGAGTTCTCCCAATTATTTTCATTCCATCCATAGCCAATCAACCATTTTGAATCTTGATTATTTATTCTGAATGTTTTTAGTTTTTCTGCCACCTCATCCATTGATTTACATTCACTTAAATCTACAGCCAACGAATTGAGTCCAGAACCCAAAAAGTGGCAATGCGCATCCATAAAACCAGGATATATGGGTCGAGTTTCGGCATCCAGCAATTTAACTGCTCGATATTTGTTCATGATTTCGTGCTCTTTGCCAATAGCTATAATTTTTCCGTCTTGTATTGCCATAGCTTGAGCAACCTCAAACTTCTGATTTACAGCGTAAATCCTTGCATTATGAACTACCAAATCTGCGGTTTTGAATTTGACGCAAGAAACAAAGAATAGCACAGCCAGAGGAATAGAATAAATATGTTTCATTGGATCGTTTGTTTGAAAGTTAAAAATAAGAAATAGTTGTATAAAAAAAGAGCCAATTTATCAATTGGCTCTTTGTGTTATCTTATTTGGTTTATCTGGGAAACAACTGTTCAAAATTAAGTAAATACACTTGCATATCTCGTACTCTTTTCAATAAAACATCTCTGCCCTCCGAAGCATTTAAATCCTCTATAAGATCTCTTAAAGGATGAGAGTATTCCATAAGGATAGCATGCGAATCGTTTTCTAATTCGCCCATTTCGTTCATGAGCACTTCGGTACGTTGTACAAATGAATGAAAAACTTCCGAGTCCAAAACCATTACATCTTCATTTTTCTGGATTTCAAGAGTCACAAGCAATAAACTATCAATTTGATTGTATGTAAAATCATCAAAATGAAACTGAGTCCTATCCACATCGATTAGATGAGGCATCATTCGTTCACTATACTCTTCTGTCGGTTCAATATCTGAAAGGTTTAAAGTTTTAGAAGTTTTACTTGAGCAAGAAGCTAGAACTATAATAAATAAAGAAATAAGAGAAATTTGTTTCATCATTATTTGTGTTTTTTTGAAAGGTCAAAAATAAAAATAAATAACACAATTGCGTACTGAATGAAAATAAAAATATAATAAAGCCAATAAGAATTAAAATCCTGATGTGGTGCGAAATCTAAAACATTCTCACTGTATACAAAGTAACTTAAAAATACGAGGATACTCCATGCTACGAATGCTCTTGAAAATGAAATAACAGAAAAAACCAATATATTGATAACGTACCAAGGATGCACAGTAGAAGACATGAGATAATATACTGCCAAGGCCATAGCTGAGAATTTCATAAACAATGAAATGTCTATCCTTGATTCTCTTAACAATGGTTTTTTTACCCACAAATACCCCGTGAGAGCCAAAATAACAAGCAAGGTGAAGAATGGAAGCAAAATTCCTATAGACGGTGATTTAAATCCTAAAAACTCTATACTAATTTGCTTTGCTAAATAGTAAACACTTGAATTAAACTCGAAGGTTTGAAAATACAAATTGAGACTTTCGGAAAAATTAAGAATTACCTTCGAGCTTAAAAAAGGCCAAGAAAACAAAAAGACAAAGAAAAATATTCCGAAATAGAGTTTTATACTCTTCTTTATACCGATGAATGGCAGAAATAAAGGCAAAAGAAGTAATGGAATTATTTTTACACCTACAGATAGCCCAATTGCTAAGGAAGCGAACACCAACCTGTTTTTCCATAAATAGAAAATCCCTGAGAATAAAAAGAACAACATTACACCCTCAAAATGAAGATTCCCTGTGAGCTCAATAATCACCAAAGGATTCAAGGCATAAATTTGTGCAAGTGCGGCTGGCAATAGAAGTTTTCTGAGAAATTGCATCAAAAGAAAAATAAAAGCAATATCGAACAAGAAAATAAATAACTTGAGAAAAAAAACAGTTCCTTGTAAATTACCTTTTGCCAAAAATGCAGCTGACTTGAAAAAAAATTGATTGACAGGTGGATAAACTGAAAAGTATTCTTGGGAATTGAGAAAAGGATAAACTTCTTGGGATTGAGAGTCGAGGCCGTTTTCATTATATTGTTGTGGAGTAAACTCGTATGGATTTACTCCTTCAACGGTTAACTTACCATCCCAAAAAAACCTGAAATAATCATCTGATAAATTGGGCATTCCTAACAGAAACAAAGCTCTAAACAATATAGCTAACACAATCACTTCCTTGGGACCAAAACTGTTTTGTGCTATCCAGTAAAAATAAGACAACCCGAGAATTAAGGTACCCGAAATGAAAAATAAAAATTCGCTTCTCTCTATAAAATGATACAGAATAATGTACCAGACTATTGACAAACCAACCAACAAATATTTTATGAGATTTACGGGCTTCATTGAGACAAATATAGAACTAAATAAACACTTGGCTGTGTATAAAATGCCAGATAAAACGAGATATAAGCTGCTAACCTACCTACTTTTATATACATTTAATAACAGTGATTTTGAAAAACAACCAAGAAATAACTGCTTTGATTAGCCTATTGGATGATCCAGATGATTTTATTTTCACTGAGGTAAGAAATAAGCTAATGGAATTGGGAGGTGATACGATCCCTTTCTTGGAAGAATACTGGGAAAACAATCCTATAAATCATCAATCGCAAGAAAGAATTGAAGATCTGATTCAGCAAATTCAATTTGATTCTACATTCAAAAAACTTGAAAGATGGATAGAACAGGATGCTCCTGACTTATTGAGAGGCGCTATTCTTATCAATCAATTTCAATACCCGGATATGAATCCAAAGGTTGTATTGGATTCTTTGGAAAAAATAAAAAGAGACATTTGGCTTGAAATAAACCCAAACCTAACCAGTTTTGAAAAAATAAAAGTAGTAAATAAAATATTATTTGAAAGCCACGGATTCAGTGGGAATAAAAAAAACTACCACTCACCGCATAGTTCATTTTTGAGTAATGTTATTGAAAACAAGAAAGGCAATCCATTGTCTCTCTCAATCATATACTTACTCGTAACACAAGATTTGGGATTGCCAATTTTTGGTGTGAATCTGCCTAGTCATTTTGTGCTCTGTTACCTTGATGAGTTCATGACAAATATTCACTTAACCGAAATGGAATCTGAAGATGTACTTGTCTACATCAACCCATTTAACAAAGGAACCATGTTTGATAAAAAAGAAATTGATTCGTTCCTATTTCAATTGAATTTACCACAAAAAGAAGAGTTTTATTCTCCTTGTTCAAATAAGGATATCATAAAAAGAATGGTGAATAATCTTGTATTTTCTTACGAAAAATCGGGATACACAGAAAAAGCCGAAACAATGAAGAAGATTCTTTCACTTTTTAGTTAATCAAAAAATAACTCTGTAATTTCTTTCGGATTTTTTTCTTTCAGCCTTTTGTTATCTATCACCCAAGATTTGCTGCAATAAGAATTGCAAAATAATACATCATGGGTAGAAGCCAAAATAGTTTTATTACCCGAAGAAGCTAACGAATGTAATAAATCGTGTATCATTCTCTTGTTCTTCACATCTAAAAAAGCAGTGGGCTCGTCTAATAACAAAACTTGGGTTTCCTGAGCCAAAGCTCTAGCTATCATTACTTTTTGAAACTGACCATCGCTCAAGCTATTGATCTGTTGAGTCGCTATTTCTTCCAGACTCAAAGCTGTCAACTGTTCTTGAATCACCTCTTTGTCGTGGTTAGTAAGTTTTCCAAATATATTGGTGTGTGCTGCTCTTCCCTGTGCAATCATATCTGCAACCGTGAATCCGTAAATATCAATTCTTTCTGTAAATACGACACTTATGTTTTTGTGAATTTCGTGAGAAGAATTCCCTACTTCTATTTCACCTCTTATACTTGGGGTTTCGCCTAGTATTGTTTTAAACAAGGTTGTTTTTCCGCTTCCGTTTAATCCCATAAGAGCAATTAAATCTCCTTGGTTGGCCTCTATGTTAATTGACTCTATCAAGGGATTTTCCTTGGTGTAGCCAATATACAAATTTGACAAACTGAGTGTAGTGGTTTTGTTCATGTTACACCATTTTATTTTTAAAAACAATCCAAACAACAATAGGTGCTCCTATAAAACTAGTCACAGCGTTTAATGGCAAATTACCATCCATGCCAGGCAACCTTGCGATGATATCACAAATTAAACCTAACACCGAACCCATAACTAAGGTGAACGGAATGACCCATTTGTGCGAAGATTTGTGAATGAAATTTCTGGCCAAATGTGGCACAGCAATTCCCAAAAAAGCTATTGGACCACACAATGCTGTAATGACACCAACCAATACTCCTGCAAAGAGAATGGAAATCCATCTGATTTTAGATACATTGAGCCCTAAGGATCTTGCATATTTCTCACCCATGAGCAACATATCCAATGGTTTTTGGAGAAAAAACACAAGAATAATTATAAGGATAATTGGAATGTAATAAATACTCAGAGTATCCAATTCTATTTCTTTATTAAAACTTCCAAGTCCCCAATAAACAAAAGATTGAAGATTGGTTTTATCTCCATAAAATGAAAAAATATTCACGACAGAGGAAACAAAATATCCCATCATCAATCCTATGATCAAAAGGGTATTACTTTTTTTTACAAATCGAGAAACTCCCAATATAAATGCAGTAACCAACATGGCTCCTAAAACTGCCAAAATGGACAAAGAAAATTTTTCATTGAGCCAAGTTACACCTATAGATTGCATCGTAAAAACACCAATTGCCACTCCCAAAGTACTTCCTGAAGAAATTCCTAAAACCGAAGGACCTGCTAATGGATTTCTGAAGATGGTTTGCATCAACAAACCTGCTATGGAGATTCCAGCTCCACAAATAATCGCGGTTAAAGTCCTAGGAATTCTTAGCTTAAAGATGAGTTCATTAGACCAATCTAGTGGAACTAAAACAGACCCTAGAACAATTCCCAAAAAAGAGAGAACTCCCAAAGTGAATAACAAGGCAATAAATTTCTTGGTAAGAGTCATATGTAAAAGTAAAACTATTTTTTCTTCTTTTTCTTCTTTTTGCCTCCATTACTCTCGCATATTACGCAAGTCTTGGGACACTTTTTACAGTATTCCTTCTTTTTTTCTTTGTACTTTTTACAGCACTTTTTCTTACAACAACCCTTTTTTCCCATTAGTCAGAATCTAACTTTTTACTCTTGGGCCAAGTTCTATGACTTCCAGGTTTGTTGGTTTTTTATTTATGATTTCGAATCTGAGTAAAGTTCGTACTTTATGAAAGCCATGGATTCCGGCAGCACCGGGATTCATATACAAAAACCCAAATCGCTTATCGTAGCCAACTTTGAGAATGTGCGAATGTCCGCAAACAAATATATCGGGCGGATTTCGTTGTAAATCCTCGCGTAAATGAGGAGTGTACACATATTGTTTTCCTCCAATGTGAGTCATCATCACAACCAATCCTTTACAGGTAAACCTGATGGTTTCTCTAAATTCTGAGCGTGCTTCTGCCCCATCAATATTTCCAAATACACACTTGAGTCGTTTAAACTCTTTCAATCTATCTGTAACTTGTAAGTCACCAATGTCACCCGCGTGCCATATCTCGTCACAATCCTTGAAATATTCGAAAACTTGCTCGTCCAGATATCCGTGAGTATCAGAAATAATTCCTATTTTCATTCTAGTTTTTATCTGGTTTTATGAATGAAAATCCTATTCCAAAACCAATATTAAAACTACCGTAGTTTCCATTGTAATCCTTTGATTCGAATCCAGAAAACTCAGTTTCACATACATCACTTGGTTTAAAACCATTAGAGGATATGCGGTAACCCATCGAAAAATAAAAAGAGAAAACCTCTTCTGTAAGGAGATACACATTGATATTAGGATTCCAAAACAATCCTTTCTTTTCATGAGAATCTCCTAGCAAACTACACTTAGCCGATGAGGTTTGAATTGTTTCTTGTCCAACTAGTAAATTGGCTTCAAATACTATGCTTTCGTAGAGGGAATAAAAATAACTTACCTCTCCATAAAAACCTTGTAAATGAATCTTTGCATCCAACAACTCATTGGGGCTCGAGTTCAATTTTTGTTCAGATAATTTGAAATAAGTGTAATCGTATCCAGCTCCGATATAAAAATTCTTGACAAAAGAATAATTCAAACTTCCAGACATTTGGACAACTCCTTTCGCAGTTTCTTTAAAAAATGGATTCGAATTCGAGAAGGGAATTCTAAAATTGGATTTGGCAATAAACTTTGTAAGAGGCTGAATACTTCCTATCCTTTCCTCTTGAGAAAAAGAGAGATGAGCTAGCAGAATAAAACCTACTAACAAAAATTTGGCACTATGAAAACCGTTAATTTTCAATACTTATCTTTTTTGTTATTTTTTGATTTGAAGTTGTCATTTCCAAAAAATATGAACCTCTCTTTATCGAATCTATTTCTAAATTAAAGGAGTGCGATCCTTTGTTCTTGTGTTCATTAAACAACTCTTTTATTTCCAAAAAATTGTTGTCGCACAAAACCAAACGAGTGTTGCTGTCAGTTCCTATTTTGTATTTTAATGTGATATTCTCTTTCACTGGGTTCTCAAAGTCGCTCATTTCCGAATAACTCGCATTCAATTTGCTTTTGTCATTGAATAACCACTTTACCCATGCGTACAAAACAGAACCTATCCAAAATACCAAAGGTGCTGCAATGAGCACCAAAAGAACTATAAAAAAATATCCTATTGCATCGTTTCCCATACTTTATATTCTAAACCTCAAGAAACCAAATGCTACTGAAACCATTGGATTTTCCTGATCTTGTAAATTTCTAAAACTTTGAATGTCTCTTGTAGACACTCCTATTTCGTATAATCCTGCAAAAGTTCGAAACACAATTCCAACCGGAATCCTCAGCACCTCTCTGTTTTGCATCACTATTCCTGACGAAATAATAATTGGTCCTAATTTTAAATCTCCACCAAAAGAATAAACCGAAGAAACTAAATTCCCTGGTTTGTCATTCAGTGGTGTAACTACTTCAGTTCCTATTTCTAATATTTTTCCAAATTGTATACTTGCCCCTAGTCTAAATGTAGAAGGTAAATTCACTTTTCGAGAAAAATTGCCTTCTGTAATGTCTACTAAATTGTTTAATATACTATCAAATGTTGCTCCACCCGAATTGGATTGTAGCGAACGAGAATCCGAATAAAAACCATTTACCCTAAAGGTACTTAAAACAGAATCGGCTTGCACACCAAATGTGTTCTCTGACCAAGTTATGCTTCCAATGTCATTTACAGCTACACCTATTTTTAATCTTTTAAATGCTTTAACATTCACTCCAAAATCAAATCCAAATCCACTTCCTGCTGCCTTTGGCAACTTGTATTGGATATTCCCTGTTGTAAAAAACCCAGGATTTCCCGAGCCCCCAGCTAAGGATGGCGAATAGGCTGCAAAGCCATTGAAATTGTTATTAGAAGCTTGCATATCCAACAAAGCCATTCCTTGCAGATACTTTACCCCAACTCCTGCGTACAAGCTTAGCTTTTTTGATTTTACTAATCTCTTTCCAAAGCCAAAATTAAACTCTCTTATCCAAGATACTTTTATTCTTGTTCCCTCCATTAATTCTGGAATTGTTTTGGGATTCCCTGATATTCCTGCAATCAATTGAACAGATGTATCACTTCTCAGCGAATCATATGCCTCTGGGGTGTTTAGTGTTTTTTGAGCAGAACCTGCTTGATTATAAACCAATGTATCAAAATAAGGCGAACCAAATCCAAACGAAGCTATATCTGCAAAATCTTTTGATGTTTGCACATTCATAGAATATCGTTCATTGACCGAAAATCCAAATCCAGCGAATTTTGTTGTCACAGCCAATCCAAATAATCGAACATCGGCATTCAACCTTATTCCTTCTTGTAGGTCGGACGAAAAATCCTGAAAATCTGAATATTTAGCATCGTTATTAAATCCAAATTCAAATGGAATAGATTTTGAATCATTAATAATTGGACTGTTAATTATAGGTGAGGCAAGTGAAAAACTTGTTTCCAAAAACCCCAAGGCAATTCTTTTACCTCTAAACTCTTTGGACCAAGCAAGATTAGCCGGATTTATACCCAAAGCCTGGTAATCCGTAACAAAAGTAGTTGCAACTCCTCTACCTGCAGAAGTAAAAACGCTTCCTTCTGTTTGTGTATATCCTAGGCTAACGCTCAGACAGACATAAACAGAAAGAATTATTCGTTTCATACTTTTTTGTTTTAATAAAACTAGTTTCCGAATTTCTCGATTACCTGCTGAGTAACTCCAGTTGCAGAAAATCCTCCATCGTGAAATAAATTTTGCATCGTTACATATCTTGTGTAATCCGAGAACATTGAAATACAATACTCAGCACATGCTTCTGCAGTTGCATTTCCTAATGGACTCATTTGCTCTGAGTAATTGATGAATTCATCAAATCCTTTTACTCCACTTCCTGCTGTGGTAACTGTAGGAGATTGAGAAATTGTATTTACTCTTACTTTTTTGGCAACACCATAATGGTATCCAAATCCTCTTGCGATTGATTCTAGTAAAGATTTAGCATCTGCCATATCACCGTAATCAGGGAAAATTCTTTGAGCAGCAATGTAAGTCAAAGCAACTACAGATCCCCACTCATTCAAGGCATCATGCTTTTTGCACAATTGCAAAGTTTTGTGAAATGAAATTGCTGATACATCTAATGTTTTGTTGTAAAAATCATGACTCAAATCTGTGTAATGCTTCCCTTTTCTAACATTTGGTGACATACCGATTGAATGCAAAACAAAATCAATTTTACCTCCCAAAATCTCTTGTGATTTCACAATTAGATTCTCTAAATCTTCATTTGAAGTAGCATCAGCAGGAATAATTTGAGAATTTGTTTTTTCAGCCAATTCATTTATTTCACCCATTCTCATTGCTATTGGTGCATTTGTCAATACAAATTCAGCTCCTTCTTCATGAGCCAATTCAGCAACTTTCCAAGCGATAGATTGTGAGTTTAATGCTCCAAAAATAATTCCTCTTTTTCCTTTTAATATATTATTAGCCATTTTTGTTTTTTAATGTTTACGAAGCAAAGGTAACACAATGTGCTTACTTTGAAACCAACAACCTAAGAATAATGTAACAACCTATTGTTAATCATTTCAGACTCTATTGGTTTTGAATCTTGGTAAATACATCTCCATAATTTAAAATTCCGATGCTTTCCCTATATTTGCACCAAAGAATAAGTAAGAATGATTGACGGAAAAAAAATTATTGTAGTGATGCCAGCTTACAACGCTGAAAACACGCTCGAAAAAACATACGGAGAAATTCCTTTTGAAATAGTGGATGATGTAGTGCTAGTAGATGACAAATCAAGCGATAACACAAGCGAATTGGCTGCTAAGATTGGAATTAAACACGTAATTATTCACGAACAAAACAAAGGTTACGGAGGAAACCAAAAATCTTGCTACAACAAAGCACTGGAATTAGGCGCTGACATAGTAATTATGCTACATCCTGATTACCAGTACACTCCAAAATTAATTCATTCAATCTCTTACCTTATTGCTAACGAAGTATATCCTGTTGTTCTTGGTTCAAGAATTTTGGGTAACGGAGCTCTAAAAGGTGGAATGCCTCTATATAAGTATATAGCTAACAGATTTTTAACATTAACTCAAAATATATTGGTTGGTCAAAAATTATCTGAATATCACACGGGTTACAGAGCTTTTTCAAAAGAAGTGTTAGAATCTATCAAGTACAATGACAATTCGGATGATTTTGTATTTGACAATCAAATGTTGTCACAAATTATTTACAAAGATTTTGAAATCGCTGAGATAACTTGTCCTACTAAGTATTTTGATGAGGCTTCCTCTATTAATTTTAAACGAAGTATGACCTATGGTTTTGGTGTTTTGGGAACTTCATTCAAGCACTTTTTTACAAGAATTGGTGTGTACAAATGGAAACTATTAAAATAAACTTTGATAGACTTAATTAAAAAAAACTTCTCCTTCATTAGCATCTACCTTGTATTTGCTCTTGCTGTTGTTTTATTAATTGGTACCAAAGGAAAAATTAATGCCCAGCTTTTTGCCAATCAATTTCATTCTTCATTTTTCGATTTCACCTTTTTTTGGTCTACCAAAATAGTTGAATGGTTCTCGTTCCTAGTGATTTTGGGAATATTGCTATTCAAAGGAGCTAAATTTGCAATAAATGGATTACTCATTTATGCCATTACAGCTGTGACTACTTTCTCATTAAAAAGACTCTTGTTTTTTCACGAACTAAGACCAACTTCTGTGCTGAACGAATTAAGACTACTCCCTCCCGAATTTGGACTGAGTCAACTCACAAGTCATTCATTCCCATCGGGTCATACAACAGCAGCCTTTACCCTGTTTTGTTTTATCACCCTTATTTCTTCTAACAAGAAACTAGGATATATTTATGGAATCATAGCCGCTTTTATAGCTTATTCTCGAGTTTATCTTTCTCAGCATTTTTTTCAAGATATTTTAGCTGGAGCAACCATTGGAACAATAGCAACTTTCGTATTTTATTTTGTTTTGAATAAAATAAAATATGGCGAATGGGCACTAAAACCACTTGTAAAACTAAAGAAATGAGTGTCACACAGAAACATGTTCTATTTTTAATTGCACTAGGAGCGATTTTCTTTTTTCCATTTCTGGGAAATGTTCATCTATTTGATTGGGATGAAATAAATTTTGCAGAATCGGCTCGCGAAATGATTGAAACCAATGATTATTTCAGAGTTCAAATAAATTACGAGCCATTTTGGGAAAAACCTCCATTCTTTTTTTGGCTTCAGGTTGTATCCATGAAAATTTTTGGAATCAATGAATTTGCAGCAAGATTCCCCAATGCTCTGTTAGGCATTATTTCACTTGTAACTATCTATTTTATTGGAAAAAAACTAATCTCGGATAAGTTTGGGTTGATTTGGAGTATGGTTTATTTCGCTTCCTTTCTTCCTCATATGTATTTCAAAAGTGGAATTATCGATCCATTTTTCAACTTCTTCATCTTTCTTTCTCTCTTCTTCCTGATTCTTACCATCGAAAAACCAACAACCAGAAAAACCAACGCACTTATTTCTGGTATTTTTATTGGCCTAGCAATTATTACCAAAGGCCCAGTAGGATTGCTTTTACTTGTATTAACACTCATTGTGTATCTCATTGCAAAAAAAGGAAGAGTAAACATAAAACCGATATCAGTTGTTATCTTCTTTTTTAGCTCGTTAGGCGTTACTTTTCTTTGGTTTGGTTACGAAACTATAACCAACAGCCCTTGGTTTATACTGGAATTCATTCATTATCAAATCGAACTTTTGACTGAACCTGTGGCTGGACATCAACAACCTTTTTACTATCATTTTGTGGTTGTTCTTTTGGGATGTTTCCCAATGTCAATTTTGGCAATACCGATGTTTTTTAAGAAACAGCCCAATATCCCTTATAACTTATTGCTTTGGATGAAAATTTTGTTTTGGGTTGTAATGATTTTGTTCACCATTGTTGAAACAAAAATTGTGCATTATTCATCTATGAGTTATTTACCACTTTCGTTTCTTTCGGCTATTTACTTGTATTTCTTTTTAGGTCTCAAAGAAAAGAAAATAGAACTTAAAGCTTTAAAAATCAGCTATATTACAATTGGGACAATCTTCGGAACTCTCTTAACTATTGTGCCAATTGTGTTTAAAAATCATACTTGGATTACACCTTACATCAAAGATGATTTTGCTGTAGCTTCTTTTCAAAATCCTATTAATTGGGGAGGCTGGGAGTTTATTTTTGGACTGCTTTTCTTGGCAGGATTGTTCTGGTCTCTTATTTATTTTATTAAAGAAAAAGTGAATCAATTTTTGACTGTTCTTGTTTTTGCAACCGGAACAACACTTTTAGGCTATTCCATTTTTATTGTTCCCAAAATAGAGCAGTTTTCTCAAGGACCAGCCATTGATTTCTACGAATCTATGCAAGGCAAAGATGTGTATGTTACAACTCTAGGTTTCAAGAGTTACGGGCAATATTTCTACACTCTATTTCCACCAAGAACAGAAAAAGATGAAATTGAAGTCTTGAAAAATAACTATAAAAAATCTCTTGCTACTCCCAATTCTTATGACGCAAATGAATTGAATTCATTAACAAATGAGTGGCTATTGAAAGGAAACATTGACAAAGACGTTTATCTTGTTACAAAAATTACGAAACGTGAAGAAATGAAGCTTTATACCGACATTAGCTTTATTGAAAACAAAGGAGGCTTTGATTTTTATGTTCGTAAGCACAACTAAATTGTCATGAAAAAAATCATTGTTTTAATACTGTTATCCAGTTCTGCAATTAGCCAAGGCCCAGTAGATGGATTTATGAAAAAGAAAAAAGAATTTGCTTTAGGACTTTCTTTTTCAAATGAAAAAGCCTCTCAATTGTACGCAGGTCCAAACTTAGGAAGAGGTTCTAGAACAACCAGAGCATTCAGTTTTTTCGGAATTTATGGATTTACAGACAAACTAAATATTCAATTGGGAATTCCATATTTGAATATAAACAAGGGAGTAGAACAAGGACTGCAAGACGGAAGTATTTATCTGAAATACAACTTCTTGACCAACGAAAATAAATTTGGTGAACTGAAAGCTATGGTTGCTGCAGGGTATATTCAACCCCTTTCGGAATATCAAGTAAATGGCGGAAGTGCAATTGGACAAATGGCTATTGCTGGAGACGGACGGCTTATCCTTCAACAAAAATTCAAATCAAATTATTTTGCCTCTGTTCAGGCAGGATACTTTTTAAAATCAGACCCTACGCCCAATGCAATTTCTTCTTCCCTCAAGATAGGGTACGCAGGAAAAATATATATCGATGGTTTTTTCGAGATTATTCATGCTTTTGGAGGAACGGATTATAGAGGAGTTGGCGAATTGCAAGTAAGTTCATCCACTGGTGGATTTAGAGGTTTAGGATTTAGTTATCAAAAAATTGGAGGAACAGTTTATTATGGAGTTCATGAGCACCTCGGGATATTTGGAGGAGCTTCTTACATCTTAAATGGACGAAATGCTTTCAAAAATACAGGTTTCAATTTGGGAATTGTTTTTCAATAGACTTACAATTCTCGTTTATTTTCTTTATGTTTATCTCATAAGTAACTTTTTCTCAAATATTTAAACTGGTTCTACTTTTCTCCCTATGAAATCAATCCTAATCTCCCCTATTCTTTTTTCATTTCTCTTTAGTTCTTGTGATTCTCAATCAGAATCTACTCCAATTATTCAGGAAGAATCAACTGAAATAAAACAAGAAACTAAACAGGTTAAGGTCAAACCAAAAAAAGTAAAACTAGATACAGCTGAAATTTCGGAAATTGAAATTGATTTGGATTCTAATACTGAAACAATTGAAGTATTGGAAACAGAAAATGACCTAAACGCATCAGATACTGCTCAAAAGTTACCATCGGAAATTGAAGAAATAGACTCAACAGAAAGAGTGACTAAAACCATTGTTGAAGAGCCGCATGCAGCTTGGGATAAATTGACAAGAAAACACATCAATACAGAGGGCAAAGTGAATTATGCGGGATTCCTTTCCGATAAAAAAGACCTAGAGCGATACCTGAGGGAACTTCAAGAATTACATAAAGAAATAGTCGATTGGAACAAGAAAAAACAACTTGCCTATTGGATAAACCTGTACAATGCAGTAACAGTAAAACTTATTGTTGACAACTACCCTGTTTCTTCTATAACCGACTTGGAAGGTGGCAAACCTTGGGATACTCAGCTTGTAGAATTGAGCGGAACAGCCTATACACTAAACGCAATTGAAAATAAAATAATTAGACCACTATTCAACGAGCCTCGCATTCATTTTGCTGTGAATTGTGCGGCAAAATCTTGTCCCAAAATACTGAACAAGGCTTGGACAGAGCATAATCTTGAGAGATCTCTTACTGCACAAACAAAGGCTTTTTTATCCAATAAAGAACAGAATTCATTGGATGAAAACGAAATTATAATTTCGAAGATTTTTGAATGGTACAAAGCAGATTTTGGTTCAACAAACGAAAATATCATTCAATTCATAAATAGGTATTCTGAGATAGCGGTAAGCAAAACCGCATCAGTAAACTATAATGAATACGACTGGACACTAAATTCGAAATAAAGATGGCAAATCACGTTGTAATCATAGGAAACGGAATTGCTGGAATAACTACTGCTCGCCACATTAGAAAAAACGATTCCGAAACCAAAATAACGGTTATTTCATCCGAAACAGATCACTTTTTCTCGAGAACCGCCCTGATGTACATCTACATGGGACACATGAGATACAAAGACACAAAGCCTTACGAAGATTGGTTTTGGTCTAAAAACAGAATTGATTTGATTCGTGACACTGTTCTTTCCATTGATTTTGAAACAGAAACTTTAAAAACAAAAGAACAAGATATTTCTTACGACAAATTGGTCATTGCTACTGGCTCTACTCCTAATAAATTTGGTTGGAAAGGACAAGATTTACCGGGTGTTCAAGGATTATACAGCAAACAAGATTTGGACACATTGGAAGAGTCTACAGCCAATAAAAAAGTAAAACGTGCAGTAATTGTGGGTGGCGGATTGATTGGTGTTGAATTTGCTGAAATGATGCGTTCTAGAGAAATTGAGGTAACATTTTTGGTAAGAGAAAATAGATTTTGGGGTGGAGTTTTACCTCTTGAAGAAGGTGCTATGATTGCAGAGCATATGCAAAAAGATCATCACGTGGATTTGAGACTTGAAGAAGAACTCGATGAGATTATAGAAGGAGAAAACGGCAGAGTTTCGGCTGTAATCACAAAAAAAGGTGAACGAATAGAGTGTGAATTGGTTGGCCTAACAGCAGGTGTAAGACCCAATGTTGATTTTTTGAAAAATTCAACTCTTGAAATTGGAAAAGGAATAAAAGTAAATAAATACCTAGAAACTAATGTTCCTAATGTGTATGCCGCAGGTGATTGCGCAGAAGTTCAAGAAACAGTTCCGGGAAGAAGATCCATCGAGGCAGTTTGGTACGTAGGAAGAATGATGGGTGAAACTTTGGGGCAAACCCTTGCCGGAAACAAAATTGCGTATGAGCCAGGAATTTGGTTCAATTCTGCCAAATTCTTTGATATTGAATACCAAACTTATGGAAATGTGGCTGCAAACAATCAAGAAGATGAAATTACTTTCTATTGGAAACATCCTAGTAAATCTATCTCATTTAGAGCGGTTTACGACAAGAACAGCAGAGCGCTCAGAGGAATAAACAATTTTGGGATTCGCCTGAGACATAAAATTTGTGAGGGTTGGATAAAATCAAATACTCCTATTGAAATTGTACTTTCTGAGTTGCGAAATGCCAATTTTGATCCAGAATTTTTCAAGCAATACGAAAAAGACATTATTTCTCAGTTTAATATTGAAAATGGTACTTCTATTAAACCAAAAAAGAAAAACCTATTAGCAATTTTTGGACGTGGCTAGTGTTTAATGAACTTAAATGTTTGTAATGTATTTTGGGCGTCAAAAACCTGAGCAATATAGACTCCAGGTTTAGAATCATTTAAATTCAAACTTGTATCTCTTCCTTCTAGCTTTCCTTCTATAACTGTTTGACCTAAAGCATTTATCACACGAAATCTTGCGCCTTGATTTTGGCTTTCATTCGTGATAACTAACTCATTGAAAGAGCTTTTGAATACAAATTGAAACTGTACTTTCTGATTCAATTCAGAAACAGAAAGGCTACTAGACCTCGGATGTTTATCAAAAAACCTCCAAATCACCTCACTTGCATTAAAATCTTGATTGGTAACTCCTATTGAAATTGGCGCGCCTGGCCAAGTATGAGCTCCACCAAACACTTTATAATGAATGACTTCTGTATTGTTTGTTCCACTGCCATAAGTGTATCTTTTTGCATCACAATTGTCGGTTATAGATACATTGGGGATAGAATCCACAACGGGCGTGGATGAAGTGTTGTTGTGGTTTTTCCAATAATCGATAACATAAGAAATATCGTGAGAAGAGGCATCTCCCAAATACTTTACGGTAGAATCAGCTGTTCCGTGAATTTGCAAAACAGAAATTGGTTTTGTGTTGGTGGGCGAAATAGGAAATAACCGAGTCATAGATCCTGTAACGGAAGCAACCGAAGCAAACAAATTATCAAATTCTGAGGCAAGCGCTAAACTCATGTAACCACCGTTACTCATTCCTGTTGAATGAATCCTGTCAGGATTGATGGAATAATCACTTGAAATAGTGTCAATTAAATCTGAAACAAACCCAAAATCATTCACTGCTTGTCCAAAATAAGCGTTCCAAAATGTAGCTCCCAAACTTGTACTTGTAGTTCCTTGAGGATGAACAACAATGAAATTTGCTGTGTCTGCAATACTGCGGAAATCTCCGTACAGCATTTGCTGCAAACTATTGCTTCCCAAACCATGAAAATTAAAAACCAACGGAACAGGAACTGTGCTGGAGTAACTTGCTGGAATGTAAATTTTATAAGATCGCACCACTCCTCCCGAAACAATTGTTTTATCAAGAGTTGATTGACCAAAAGAGAATAAGGAAGCGAATAAACTGAGTAGAATAAATGAATTTTTCATACCTGTAATTTGAGGTTATGCTCTAAGATAATATAATAACTTCAATAAATAATTTTAATGCGTTTATGCTTTATAAAAAAAACACTTGACTAATAAAAAAAGAGTGTTTATCAACTTTATTACCGCAGAATAGAGTTTAAATTCTTATTTTGTTTAAAATCTAATGAAATGAATACTAAAGCTACAACCATTGTTGCTCTTTTTACGTGCTTTTTTGTTTTTGGAAAATCTCAAGTTCCCGCAAAATTAGATTCAAGTTTTTTATCAATTGGTGAATTTTGGGATGGTTATCTCAATCAATACCAATCTATTGTAGCAAGTGTATCATTGCCCGATTCCACTTTAGTTTATGTAGCTCAAATTACTGCTGGAACCGGACCTTCAGCAATGATAAAATTAAAAACAGATGGATCTATTGACTCAAGTTTCGGTACCAGTGGAGTTTTTACGTATCAAATAAATGGAGTTTCTCCTGCGGTAAAAGGCATACATTACGTTGCTGGAAAATTGTATTTATCAGGTAAATTAGGGCGAGAAAAATTTGTCACTAGAATAAATATTAATGGTTCAATTGATGCAACTTTTGGTAATTTTGGAAGTCGAACAATAAATTACGCAACACCTATAGTCGATATTACAAACAGTATTACATTTGATCAATTCAACAATTGTTTCATTGGAGCTCGATTTACTGACTTAGCGAGTAGTGTAACTAAATTAACAGTAACTAAAATCGACACAAACGGTAACATCGCATTAGGTTTTGGAACGAGCGGACGAGCAGATTTTGTATTGCCTAGCGGTTCAGTTTCGGCTTTTTCCGATTTAGCGATTGACTCAAATCAAAATATTATTGCCGCAGCTTGTGGAAGCAGCGCAGGAAACAATGTAGTTCTTTTGGTAAAGTTTAATCAAAATGGAGTGTTAGACAATGGTTTTAATTCGCTTGGATACAAAGAATGGAGCTTTCAAGGCGCAGATACTTATCAAGTTGCAACAAATGAAATCTTAACTGACAAAAATAAAATAATCGTTGCTGGCGAATATCTGGTAAGCGGTATTCTAAATGCTTTTGTGTTTAAATTAAAACCTAATGGAGAATATGATTCAACGTTTGCCACAAACGGAGTTTTAAATTATCATAATAGTGGGTTAAATATTAATTTTTCCGAAATATTATATTCCTCTAATGGAGAATTATTCATATCAGGATCAGCTGGAAACACCACTGATTCTTACTTTTCTTTGTTGAAATTATTACCCGATGGAACAATTGATTCTGTATTTGCCAACAACGGTATGTTTTTGAATCAAGTAGGAATGAGATGGGAGTCAAATGGTGCTGAATGTATGACAGTATATAAAGATGATAAAGTTTTTTTAGGTGGCAACTCATCTGATTGCGATGGAGGCACTTGCTACTTCACTTCTTCCATGTGCCGAATTATTACCAAGTTAGAAGAAATAAGTGATACAACTACAAGCGATACAACTCACACATCGATTGAAGATTTTGAAAAGTTAGGAAGCAATGTTGTTTTATTCCCAAATCCTCTCAAAAAAGGTGAGAAACTATATATCAAATCTAAAGCCGTAGTTAAAAATGTAAAGATTTATAGTTTGACTGGAAAAGAATTAAAAACATCTCTTCGAAATAATTCAATTCAGATTCAAGACATTACACAACCAGGGATCTACATAGCATTAGTTCAAACAGGAGATATACAGCTACATCAAAAAATAATAATTCAATAATGTCGCTCTACTTAAATTGTGAAAACCATTTTCCTCAAATAGTAAAAACATAAGTCTTATTTTTTATGTGTTTATCAAAATCTGTAACCATAAAAACTACTCTGTTTCGTTAAATCACTCTTTAGATTCACTCTTTGTTCCTTCGGTAAATTAGCTCGCTATAAACCATTTCTCAATTCAACAATATTTTGCAATACTTTTCCTTCTCACTGTTAGCATATTGCTATATTATTTCAATTAAATTGGGTGAAAGATTAAATCTTTTTTTTAGCATAACATCAATCAAACTGAAAGAATTTTTGACTTGATTTCTTCAGCAAACAAGGCAATTATTCATTCCAATTACAAAAAGTGCCGCAAGCCCAATGATTGCCAGCAGTAATAATAAGGCCATATATTTATCAATTTTAGATAATGATTATACCCGTATTTATTTAATAATATCTACTAGTCAAAATTAAATCGATATAAAACCCGTACTTTTGAAAAAAAGTAATACAATGTCAACGTTTCACGATTTCAAAATATCAAAATATTTACTCAATGCTCTTGAGGATCTTAATATCACTACTCCTACTCCTATTCAAGAAGAGTCGTATTCTGTAATAAAATCAGGGAGGAATGTAATTGGTATTGCACAAACAGGAACTGGGAAAACTTTGGCATTTTCATTGCCGTTTTTGGATGGACTGAAATATTCTGAACAAAAGAATCCAAGAGTATTAATATTAGTTCCTACACGTGAATTGGTACTTCAGGTTGTTGAAAACGTAAAAGACTACTCCAAATACATGACAACAAGAGTAGTTGGGGTGTATGGAGGAACGAATATCAATACACAAAAACTAGCCGTAGGTGCCGGTGTAGATGTATTGGTTGCAACTCCAGGAAGACTGTACGACTTAGTAATGCACAGGGCATTGAGTCTAAAATCTATTCAAAAACTAGTGATTGATGAAGTAGATGTAATGCTCGATTTAGGTTTTAGATTTCAATTGACAAATATTTTTGAGTTGTTGCCTGAAAAACGTCAGAATACAATGTTCTCAGCTACAATGACTGATGAAATTAAGGAATTGATTGAAGCGTTTTTTATTGCGCCAATCACCATTTCTATTGCTGTATCGGGTACGCCACTAGCCAACATAAAGCAAATTGCTTATCCGGTCCAAAACTTTTACACCAAAGCAAATCTGCTTATGCACTTGCTAAAAGACAAGGACCAATTTAAAAAAGTATTGATTTTTGTTTCTAGTAAAACAAATGCCGACAGACTTTTCAATGCGATGGACGAGAAATTCGGGAGAGAATTGGGTGTGGTTCACTCCAATAAGTCGCAGAATTACAGAATAAAGTCTATCAAACGTTTTGATGAAGGAACAAACAGAATATTGATAAGTACTGATGTAATGGCTCGTGGACTGGATTTGGACGAAGTTTCGCATGTTATAAACATGGATACACCGAATTATCCTGAAAACTACATGCATAGAATTGGTAGAACAGGAAGAGCAGAAAAGAAAGGAAATTCAATTCTTTTGTACACAGAAAAAGAGACCCAAGACAAAGAGAAAATTGAAACTTTGATGGGAACTACCATCGAAAAGAAAAAATTTCCTGAGTCTGTTGCTATTTCTAATGACTTGACTCCTGACGAACGTCCAAAAGCCAAAGAGCTTAACATTCATGCTAAAAAAGACGAAACTAGAGGAGCGAGCTTTCATGAAAAGAAAGAGAAAAATCAAATGAAGAATGGAGGAAACCCAAGACTTCGTAGAAAAAACTTGAAATACAAAAAGCCAAAAACTAGAGGAGATCAGAATAAAATTAGAAGAAAACCTAAGAAAGGAGATGGACGATAGGTTGCTGGTTACTAGTTTCAGGTTACCGGTTGCTGGTTACTCGTTTTATTTTATTCAGAATTAAAATGATTTCAAAAATTTTACATAGAGAATTCTCTTCCAACCCTTTGTGAATGTTGGGATGGGATTTTCATTACTTTTACACCATGCCTTCTCACAAACACTTTATACTCCACAAACCTTACGGATATTTATCTCAATTTGTGCGCACTGAAACTACGCGTAAAAACAAAAAATTATTAAGTGAATTGGGTGTTTTTCCAGAAGGCACAATGGCAATTGGTAGGTTAGACGAACCTTCTGAAGGACTGATATTCCTTACAACTGACGGAATGCAAAGCCATGAAGTACGGAGTAAACAGGTAGAAAAAGAGTACTACGTACAAGTGGATGGAGAAATTACTAAAGAGGCTATTTCACAATTGCAAAACGGTGTTGAAATAACCGTTAAAAAAGAGAAATACACTACCATTCCTGGAAAAGCATTTCAGTTAGAAACAATTCCAGACTTTGAAGAAAGAGCCAAAAAAATCCGTGACGAACGACACGGACCTACAAGCTGGGTTTCCATTACAATTACCGAAGGAAAATTCAGACAGGTTCGTAAAATGACTGCTGCTGTTGGGTTTCCAACTCTTCGCTTGGTAAGAGTACGCATAGGAAATGTTGTTTTGGGAGATATAAAAAGTGGTGAATGGAAAGAAGTGAAGGAGTTTAAATAAACTCTTCCCAAAACTCAGGATAACTCTTAACAACCACATTTGGGTTTTCAATCTCTACTTCGTTTACTACGGCAACTAATGGAGCAAAAGCCATAGCCATTCGGTGATCGTGATAGGTAGCTACAGAAATTGAATGAGGCAATTCGCCTATTTTTTTGATTTCAAAAGTATCCTTCCCATTCATTTCTAAAGAATAATTGAGCTTCACTATTTCTGTTTTCAAAGCCTCTATTCTATTCGTTTCTTTGTACACCAAATGAGAAATACCTCGAAATGTTCCATTCATTCCCAAACCTACACAGGTCATCACAAAAGTCTGAACCATGTCTGGAATGGATGAAAAATCATAGTCGAAATAATCAATTGTAGGCATTTTGGCTTTTACAATCTCAATCCCATCCGAACCTTCCAACGTAACTACTCCGAACTTTTCAAACATGTTTTTAATCTCACTATCTCCTTGATAACTAATTACATTAAGTCTATTTATTTGAATCTTTGAATGAACTTCTGACAGCGCTATTAATTCATACCAATAAGATGCCGAAGACCAATCGGACTCCACTTCTACTTCTTTTGTGTACATTTTTGATATTGGTTCAACCGAAATCAACCTGCTGTCTTCTTTTATTTTAACCCCTAGCTTTTTGAGCAAAGAAATCGTCATATCAGAATAAGACTTTGATTTTGGCTCGCCTTTCACTTCTATAGTGAGTCCTTTTGCCAAAAAAGGAGCGATCAACAGTAATGCCGAAATGTATTGACTACTTATCTGAGAATTTATGGAAACAAGCCCTCCTGTCAGTTTTTTTCCTTTAATTTTCAAAGGAGGAAAACCTTCCTTTTCTGTGTACGAAATATCAGCACCTATCATTCTCAAAGCATCTACCAATTCCTTGATAGGTCTTCTTTTCATTTCGTCACTTCCTGTCAAAATTACTTCGTGGTTGCCTAAAGCACAAACAGCTGTCAAAAAACGAAAACAAGTTCCAGCATTTTTCACATCCAACAATCCTGACACTTCTTTTTGAGAAAGAATTTCATTCATTATTTTTGAATCGTCAGCTGTAGAAACACCTTTCAAATCAAATGAATTATTCATCAAATACCGCAGCACTAACAATCGGTTGCATACACTTTTTGAACCAGGTAAAGAAACCGAATGTTTAAGACTGAAATCACTATTTAACAATCTTGTTTTCAATTTTTTAAATTATTTATAGTTGAGTAAAAGTTTAAGCTTTCAATAACTAGTTTTTCGTCAATAAAATAATTGATTTCACTTTCGCCAATTCCAATAATCAAGGTGAAATTTAACTTCCCATCTTCATTTTTTTTATCTGCTCTCATTTCATCAAGCAAGGAATCAAACATTTTAGTTTCCAATTCTATCTTCTCAAAAAATGAAAAAATCATTTCTACAACTTCATTCAATTCTGATTCAGTAATTTTCTCCATTTGAAAAGAAATGTAGCTTTCGCAAATCATTCCTAAGGCAATGGCTTCGCCATGCAGAACATCTCCCATAAAATAGGATTCGACAGCATGACCTATTGTATGCCCAAAGTTTAGTTTTTTTCGTTCTCCAGTTTCTTTAAAATCTGCTACAACAAATTCCTCTTTTAATTTAATAGAAGTTGAAATAAGAACATCGAGATTGGCAATCAGACTATCTTTATCCTTTAGTAACGAAAATAAGCTCTTATCAGCTATCAAACCATATTTCACTACTTCTGCCAAGCCAGAGATTAATTCTCGCTCTGGAAGTGTCTTTAAAAACTGAGAATCGGTGTACACAAACAAAGGATGAGCAAAGGTTCCAACTTGATTCTTGGAATACTCTAAATTAACACCAGTCTTTCCGCCAATTGCAGCATCTACCTGCCCAAGTAAGGTTGTAGGAATGTGAATAAAATCTATTCCTCTTTTGAAAGTTGAAGCAACAAATCCTCCTAAATCCGTTACTACTCCTCCACCCAAATTGATTATCAGTGATTTTCTGTCTGCGCCCGTTTCTAGCAGCGAACTCCACAGAGAATCCGCAATTTCAATTGTTTTGGTGTCTTCACCCGGATCAAGAACTAATAAATTAGCTTCTTTTAAAACCTTCGAAGAATCCAAAAGTCGAGGCAAACAATCAATTTTAGTGTTTTCATCTACCAAAATGTACAAGTTTGTCCATTTTTTCTCAAAACTTGTAAGAACTGAATCAAAATCAGAAATTGGACCTTGGTAACAAATTGGCAATGACATAACGGTAAAATTATGCTAGCTCAAGAGTTTTAGCTTGAACGAGCTGTTCATGAATAGCATCCCACAAACCTATGCGGTAAGTCAGAGATTTTTTTGCTACTTCCATGGCCTCATTCCATTTTTTTGGATTGTTTTCACACAGTTCATCCATCATTTCTAACGAAAGTGGCCCGTGTTCGTCTCCATCCAATTCGATATGACGCTCAAAATAGTAGCTCAATTTAGTATATTTTTCATTATTTGGGTCAGATTGCTTCAACAATTCCACAAACATGTCGGGAATTATATCTTCTCTACCAAAAGTAAATGACGAAGCAACCAAATGAGGTTGATTAGTCGAAATCACCTCGAAACTATACATCACAAAGGCCTTTACATCGGGATGAATATCAACTGAATTCAATGAATCTGATACTGAAAGACCTTCTTTTATCTTTTCCATAAAAGCAACGATATCCGAAGTGCTTGCTCCAATTTGATCCATAGAATCGATGTACATTTCAAAATGACTCTTTGGCTCTCCCAATTCATTTACATCACTCTCCTCTCCATGCACAATTTCATTGATAAACCTTGCCAATTTCCCATTAGATCTTGGAATCCAAGGAACTGTTACAGTTGTCAATTCAATTTGGATAGATTTTAATAAAGACATGAAATCCCACACTGCAAATACGTGATTTTGCATAAATAATTTTACATCATCTATACTCTCTAGGGCTTGGTAAAGCTTGTGATTTCTCAATTCAGCTCTTAGACTTCCTAATTCGTTTTCTACAATTTTTTCTAACTCCATTTTGTACTTTTTTTAGTTAAAACGAAAGTACATCATTCATTGTATAAATTCCACCTTTGTTACTTGCAATCCATTCTGCTGCTAGCACTGCTCCAATAGCAAACCCACTGCGGTTGTGGGCAGTATGCTTAATTTCTATTTCGTCAGTAGTAGATTTGTAGTAAACAGAATGAGTTCCTGGAACATCATCTATTCTTTTGGAAACAATACTCAATTCATTTTCATTCTCTGAAACCCTATTGACCCAAGATTCTTTAGTTGAATTATTTGCAATAATTTGTTCGGCAATTGAGATTCCTGTTCCGCTAGGTGCATCTAGTTTTTGAGTGTGATGAATTTCTTCAACTTCGATGCTGTATGCCGGATGATTTTTCATCATTTTGGCGAGTTGTTCATTCAATTTAAAAAACAAATTCACCCCAATACTGAAATTCGTAGCATAAAGAAGCGATTGATTTTGTTGCCTACACAACTTCTCTATACTTTGATAATCGTGATACCAACCCGTAGTGCCAACCACAATTGGAACCTGCGCTTGAAAACATTTCTTTATGTTCGAAATAGCAAGCTCGGGCTTACTGAACTCAATTGCAACATCTGCATTTGACAATTCGGAAGAGTCGAAATCTGAATTTGAAGAAGAAACCTTCAATACAATCGAATGCCCATTACTCAGCGCTACTTTTTCTATCTCTTTCCCCATTTTGCCGTATCCCAACAATGCTATTTTCATTTCTGTATGTGTTTAATACTAAATTTACTCAAAAAAATCTTTTACAAAGTTAAGAGTCTATCAGATAATTCATCAAAATCTAATGGATATTCCTATTTTTACTAAAACATTACTTTATTTTATGACCATTTATACAAAGTTACTCTCTCTTTTTGCTGTTTTTATTTTTGTTTCGAGCTGCAACTCGGTAAAAAAGTACAATGAGACAATCAATACTAAACATTCTGTTAAAGAAATTCATCAAGATATTGATTATACTTTTAAAAAAATTGAAAAACTTCACCCCAACTTATACTGGTTTATCTCCAAAGAAGAACTAGGTAGAAAAATTGATAGCGTAAAAAACTCCATAAACACTCCTGTCACAAGTAAAGAGTTTTATTACATACTTTCTCCTTTAGTTTCCGAAATAAGACAAGGACACAATTCAGTAGGCTTTCCTTTGGATCGATTTGAAAAAGAAGAGTACGAAGAGCGATTTAAAAACACAAAGAATGATTTTACTAAATTAGAATTTGAAAGAATTGAAGATAAAATAATAATTTCGGACGTTTTTGACTCAGTCAAATCCCTGCAATTTGCTGAGATATTGAAAATAGATTCTTTTGAGGTGTCAGACATCCTTAAAAAACATAATTTCTTGAGATCTAGCGATGGTTTCAATACTACATTTTATGAGCGAAGAGAAGGTTTGTTTTTACCTTCTTATTACCGAGTTGAAAACCCAACTTTGGATTCTGTTACACTTACATTAAAGCAAAACAACCTTGTTTTTGACACCACTTTCTATAGAGAAATTGACTCTAGTTTATTGGATAATAAAAAGGTAAAAAAAGATAAAAAATCGGAAGAAAAAGAAGCTGCAAAAGACACGGTAGACACAAAAAAAACAGACAACAAACGAAACCACATAAGAGGCTACGACAAGAGAACAGAACGATACACAAGGAATTACGTATTCATGAAGGATTCGAGTGTGGGTTATCTCAAAATAAG
>JAHEIE010000079.1 GCA_024639505.1 Crocinitomicaceae bacterium | reverse complement strand
CTAAAATTTGAGTGGGAGGGAAGCATTAATTCAGTTAATGTAATTTGCGAGTCTTCGATGTGTTTGTGCATAAATAATTGTTTTTGCTTTCAGTAAAGTTATTCTTTTTGACTGAGATAACCATTTAGTGCAATTAGTTCTGTTTTTCACCTAATTAGTTTATCCAAAAGATGTTGAATAGAAGTAGAGTTCCAGTTTGTAGCTCCTGTTTTTGAAAGAACTATATTTCCGTTTTTATCGATGATAAATGTAGCAGGCAGGCTACTCGAACTAATTTGCGGAGGAGTTGCAGAAACTTCATAAAAAACAGGCATGGAATAATTGTTTGAATTCATAAAAGAGTTCACCTTTTCATCCTTATCGTTTGTTACAAATAAAAAGACAACATTATTATTGTATGATTCATAAATTTCCTGAAAACTTGGCATTTCTGCGACACAAGGAGGACACCAAGTAGCCCAAAAATTTACAACGATTACTTTGTTTTTATAGGCATTGAAATCAATCAAGTTCCCTCTGTTATCCAATAAATTCCAATTGTAATTCTGGAGTTTAATTTGTTTCTCTGAAGGAATTTCAGAAGGAGCAAAATAAACATATCGGTTGATGAAAACTTTTACTTGAAAACCTATTGGAGTTAAGAATAATATTAGAATTGCTCCAGCAAAAAGGAGGTTTGATTTGTGTTTTTTGATAAATTTCATTGTTTTCATAGCTGATGTTATAAAAGTATAACTTATAGGAAAAAGGTTCAGTAACAATTATTTCATAAGCTTTTTTATTTGGTTGTTTCCCCAATCGAGTTAAGGATCAAATGCGATAAATATTGAAAACTCTTTACAAAAAAAATCCCTCTTGATTTCTCAAAAGGGATTTAATTATTTTTTAACGAGAATCAAAACTTCAAACTCCGTGTTTCAAACTCCGTGCTATTTTGCATTCTCTTTCTTAATCAAGTTAAGAGCAGACCCTTCATTGTACCAATCTATTTGTGATTGATTGTAGGTATGGTTAAGCATGATAGTGTTTTTTGTTCCATCAGCGTGAGTCAATTCTAGTGTCAATTGCTTTTCAGGAGCAAATTCATTCAAGTCAACAAAGTTGAAAGTATCATTTTCTTGAATCAAATCGTAATCTGTCTCGTTAGCAAAAGTCAATCCTAACATTCCTTGTTTCTTCAAGTTAGTTTCGTGGATTCTTGCAAAAGACTTCACTATTACTGCTACAACTCCCAAATGTCTTGGCTCCATTGCAGCATGCTCTCTTGAAGAACCTTCTCCGTAATTGTGATCTCCCACTACTACCGAAGGAACACCTGCCGCTTTGTAGGCTCTTGCCGTAGCAGGAACTGGTCCGTATTCACCAGTCAACTGATTTTTAACCGTATCAGTTTCTTTATTGAAAGCGTTTACGGCTCCAATCAAACAGTTATTTGAAATGTTGTCTAGGTGACCTCTGTATTTCAACCAAGGTCCAGCCATAGAAATGTGGTCAGTTGTACATTTTCCGAATGCTTTGATCAATAATTTAGCATTATCAATTTTGTTTCCGATAGGAGTAAAAGGTGACAACAATTGCAATCTTTCAGATTCTGGAGAAACTACTACCGATACTTTGCTTCCGTCTTCCACTGGAGCTTCGTATCCAGCGTCTTCTACATCAAAACCTTTTGGTGGCAATTCAAAACCAGTAGGTTCGTCAAATTTCACTTGTTCTCCCTTGTTGTTTGTCAATGTATCTGTCATTGGATTAAAATCCAATCTTCCAGCAATTGCAACAGCCGCTACCATTTCTGGTGAAGCTACAAAGGCATGTGTATTAGGGTTTCCATCAGCTCTTTTTGCAAAGTTTCTGTTGAATGAGTGGATGATCGAGTTCTTAGGAGCATTTTTAGGATCGCTGTATCTTGCCCATTGACCGATACAAGGTCCACAAGCATTTGTAAAAATTGTTGCGTCTAAATCTTCAAATGTTTTTAACAAACCATCTCTTTCTGCAGTGAATCTTACTTGCTCACTTCCAGGATTTATTCCAAATTCGGCTTTAGTTACCAATCCTTTTTCTACTGCTTGTTTTGCGATAGAAGCTGCTCTCGATAAATCTTCGTAAGAAGAGTTTGTACAAGAACCAATTAGTCCCCATTCCACATCAAGTGGCCAATCGTTCTTGGTAGCTTTTTCAGTCATGTCTTTTCCAGCTTCAGTAGCTAAATCTGGAGAGAATGGTCCATTAATAAGTGGCGATAATTCGCTCAAATTGATTTCAATAACTTGATCAAAATATTTTTCTGGTTCAGCATACACTTCTGGATCTCCGGTTAAGTGAGCTCTCACCTCATTTGCAGCATCAGCAACTTCGACTCTGTCGGTAGCTCTTAGGTAACGCTCCATAGAATCGTCATACCCAAAAGTAGAAGTGGTAGCTCCAATTTCTGCTCCCATGTTACAAATTGTTCCTTTTCCAGTACAAGACATAGACTCTGCACCTTCTCCAAAATATTCAACAATTGCTCCCGTTCCTCCTTTTACAGTAAGAATTCCGGCTACTTTCAGTATTACATCCTTTGGCGCAGACCATCCTGATAATTTACCCGTTAATTTTACTCCAATCAATTTAGGGAATTTAAGTTCCCAAGCCATACCTGCCATTACATCTACAGCGTCAGCTCCACCAACTCCAATTGCTACCATTCCCAGTCCACCAGCATTCACTGTGTGTGAATCTGTACCAATCATCATTCCTCCAGGGAAAGCGTAGTTTTCTAGCACTACTTGGTGAATAATTCCTGCTCCTGGTTTCCAGAATCCAATTCCGTATTTGTTTGAAACCGAAGCTAAGAAATCAAAAACTTCAGAAGAATTTTTTCTTGCAAATGGCAAATCTTTTTTAGCACCTTGTTTTGCTTGAATCAAGTGATCACAATGAACAGTGGTAGGAACAGCCACTTGTGGTTTTCCAGCTTGCATGAATTGTAGCAAAGCCATTTGTGCCGTAGCATCTTGACAAGCGATTCTGTCTGGCGCAAAATCAACGTAATCTTTTCCTCTGGCAAATGCTTTGTTCGCATTTCCATCCCAAAGGTGGTTGTACAATATTTTTTCAGAAAGTGTAAGTGGTTTTCCCGTTACAGCTCTTGCAGCATCTATAGTGCTTTCCATTCGGCTGTAAACTTCCTTTATCATGTCTATATCAAATGCCATATTCTTGTTTTGAAGTTTTATAAATAATTCATGCGAATTTAGTGAAATTACCCATGAAAATAAAACTCTTTTTCTGATATTTTGCTATTTAGAATTCAACGGAATAACCTGTTTTTTCGCTCTAATATATTCGGCAAGAAATCTTAGTTACTTTTTTTAATCACTTTTCTCACTAAATATGAATGACAAGTAAGATTATATGAATAGCTTTGCACTCTAAATAAAAACAATAGAATGAAACGAATCAAGGAATACAAAGAATTATTTGAAGTAGAAGGACCTTTGGTGCTAAAAAATTTAAAATCGAAGTATAGAAATTTGGTAAAAGAATGGCACCCTGATAAGTTTCAGGATGAGGCAAAAAAGGAAGAGGCAGGGATTAAAAGTTCTCAGATTATTGATGCATACCATTTCTTAGTTAGTATTGCTCCAGAAACAAAAGAAGCAAACTTGGATGAGTACAATGCCACGATTACTAATTCTAAAATTGCTGATTTTCAGCATGACAAGAATATATTTGAAGTTACTTTTACAGATGGAACTTCATATGAATACTTTGGAGTAACAGAAAAGTTATTTGCTAAATTTTTGAATAGTGACAAGCAATTTAGATTTGCAAAAAGACAAATTTTCCATTCATATCTTTACAGAAAATCGAAAAAAGAAGCCATTTCAGCTTAATTCATAGAAAAAAAGACAAAAAAAAGACTGAGATAATTCTCAGTCTTTTTTGTTTTATATCGTTTCTACTACGATTCTTTTTCAGGTTCCATTACAAAGGATTCCATAAATTTTGTGGTAAAGTTTCCTTCTCTAAAGTCAGGATGTTTCATCAATTGTCTGTGAAATGGAATGGTAGTTTTTATTCCTTCTACATAATATTCCTCTAAAGCTCTTTCCATTTTAGTTATTGCTTCTTCTCTTGTTTGGGCAACCGTTATAAGTTTTCCAATCATAGAATCGTAATAAGGAGAAATTGTGTAGCCAGAATAAACATGAGAATCAATTCTTATCCCATGTCCCCCAGGTTCGTTGTAATAACCAATTGTTCCTGGACTTGGTCTGTAATCATTAAACGGATCTTCAGCATTTATTCTGCATTGAATAGCATGCATTTGAGGTTCATAATTTTTTCCAGATATTTTGTGTCCAGCAGCAATTTTAATCTGCTCACGAATCAAGTCGAAGTTGATTACTTCCTCGGTAATAGTGTGCTCTACTTGAATCCTTGTATTCATTTCCATGAAATAGAAATCTCGGTTTTTATCTACCAAGAATTCTACCGTTCCAACACCTTCATATTTTGCAGCTCGGGCAGCTTTTATAGCAGCTTCCCCCATTTTTTTTCTTAGGGCTGGAGTCATAAACGGAGAAGGAGTTTCTTCTACTAATTTTTGATGTCTACGTTGGATAGAGCAATCTCTCTCCGACATGTGACAGTGATTTCCGTGTTGATCACTAGCAATTTGAATTTCAATGTGTCTCGGTTCCTCCACGAATTTCTCCATGTACATTCCATCGTTTCCAAATGCAGCTTTTGATTCAGTTCTCGCAGATTTCCAAGCTTCTTCTAGTTTTTCCTCTTCCCATACCAATCTCATTCCTTTTCCACCACCACCGGCAGTAGCTTTAAGCATTATTGGGTATCCAACTGCTTTTGCTGTTTTTTTACAATCGGCAAAATCTTTAAGAATACCTGCAGAACCAGGTACACAAGGTACTTTTGCTTTTAGCATTGTTGCCTTAGCAGAGGCTTTATCACCCATTCTGTCAATCATTTCAGCACTTGCTCCAATAAACTTGATTCCGTGGTCTTCACAGATTTTAGAGAACTTAGCATTCTCGGATAAAAATCCATAACCAGGGTGTATTGCATCGGCATTGGTAATTTCAGCTGCAGCAATAATATTCGATATTTTTAAGTACGATTCCGTACTTGAGGGTGGGCCAATACATACAGCTTCATCTGCAAATCTTACTGGCTGACTATCTTTGTCGGCAGTAGAATATACGGCTACTGTTTTGATTCCCATTTCTTTACAGGTTCTAATGATCCTTAAAGCAATTTCACCTCTGTTAGCAATTAATATTTTCTTAAACATTTTTTCAGTCTTTAATCTTAAGCAGTCAAATACCTAAATTCGGTAAGAATGTATGTAGTTTTTTGCCTAAATGAATATTGTAAAGTATAGATCGTGTTCTTACCCATCCAAAATGAGTTACGATACTTTAAGTAAAGAGGAATTTATGGTTCAACCAAAAATAAAGGCTGGTCAAATTCGATTGGTGAAGCATCGTCTACCAATACTTTAACAATTTTTCCGCTTACTTCAGATTCTATTTCGTTGAACAATTTCATTGCTTCTACGATACACAAAACATCACCTGGCTTAATTGAATCGCCTACATTTACAAATGCGTCAGATTCAGGATTTGCAGATCTGTAAAAAGTTCCAATCATTGGAGATTTTACTGTAATGTAGTTCGAAGTGTCTTCTTTTGCTGGTGCAGTTTCCGCAGGAGCAGCTGGTGCTGCTGGCGCTTGTGCAACTGCCGCTGGGGCAGCAACTTGAACTGGAGCTGGCGCAACATGTGCAACGTGAATTTCTTCTTTCTCAGATTTTATTGTGATTTTAAAATCTTTTTTTTCAATTTCTACTTCTGTAACTTTTTGTTTCGCTACGAATTTTATTAAGTCTTGAATTTCGTTAAGATTCATATTTTTGTTTTTGTTTAGGTTCAAATATATTTAAATATTTCCTTTTGAAAAGAAATAGTTTTTAATTCATTAATTATGAGCTGTATCCCCAAGTTAAGTACATAGCTCCCCAAGTAAATCCACCTCCAAAGGTCGAAAGAATAATGTTGTCACCTTTTTTTAATTGAGTTTCCCAGTCAGCCAAGCACAGAGGCAAGGTACCTGCTGTAGTATTTCCGTATTTCTGAATATTAATCATTACTTTTTCAGTGCTAAGTCCCATTCTTCTGGCGGTAGCATCAATTATTCTCAGGTTTGCTTGGTGAGGAACCAACCATGAAACATCTTCTGCTTTCAGGTTGTTCTTTTCCATTATTTCGGCAGAAACATCGGCCATTGCAGTGACAGCTGCTTTAAACACAGGTTGACCTTCTTGGTATACAAAATGTTCTCTGTTTTTTACTGTTTCTTCACTTGCAGGGCTTACAGATCCACCAGATTTTTGGTATAGGTGTTTTTTTCCTGCTCCATCCGAGTAAAGTATAGAATCTTTTATTCCAATGGTTTTATCTTCGGTAGGCTCTAGCATAACTGCGCCAGCTCCATCACCAAAAATAACGCAGGTAGTTCTATCCGTGTAATCAACAATAGATGACATTTTGTCTGCACCCACTATAATTACTTTTTTGTACTTACCTGATTCTATGAATTGACTTCCTGTTGCAAGAGCATATAAGAATCCAGAACATGCTGCGTTAATATCAAAACTCCAAGCGTTTTTTGCTCCAACTAGGTCGCCAATTATATTGGCAGTAGAAGGAAAAACGTGGTCAGGTGTTACGGTAGCACAAATTATTAAATCTATCTCCTCTGCTTTTGTGTTGGTTTTGGAAAGTAACTCCTCAACAGCTTTTCCACCCATGAAAGAAGTTCCTTTTCCTTTTTCTAAAATATGTCTAGTTTCTATACCTGTTCGAGATTTTATCCATTCATCGTTGGTATCAACAAGTTTCTCTAAATCTTTGTTGGTTAGTACTTTGTCTGGTACGTAACCAGCAATTCCAGTAATTACTGCATTCATTGTTTCAATAGGTTTTGTGAGTTGTGAAAAATTCACAACATAAATTCAAAGGTACAACAATTGTTCAAAAATCAATTTTTTCTGTCTTTTTTTCACCGAAAATCTACTAGAATTGAGTAAAATGACTCTATATCTTTAAAATATGAGAAGCCTATTTATTAATACTAAATTATCTTGTTTTCTCTTTCGTTTTAATTTCAAATTATCTTACCTTTGGAACACATAAAACCAAAATTTTAAGAATGAACTTACACGAATACCAAGGTAAATCAATATTAAAGAGTTACGGTGTAGCAATCCAAGAAGGAATTGTGGCAAACACGCCTGAAGAAGCAGTTGAGGCTGCAAAAAAACTAAACGCTGAGACGGGAACTGACTGGTGGGTTATCAAAGCTCAAATTCACGCAGGTGGAAGAGGAAAAGGAGGGGGAGTTAAACTTGCAAAAAGTTTAGATGATGTAAAAAGAATTTCTGATGAGATACTTGGAATGATGTTGATTACTCCACAAACTTCGGCAGAAGGAAAATTAGTAAGTAAGGTTTTGGTAGGACAGGATGTTTATTATCCCGGTGATTCTGAACCAAGTGAATTCTATATGTCTGTTTTATTGAATAGAGCTACGGGAAGAAACATGGTAATGTATTCTACAGAAGGTGGAATGGATATTGAAACTGTGGCTGAAGAAACTCCACACTTGATTTTTACAGAGGAAATTGATCCTAAAGTGGGAATTCAAGGATTTCAGGCAAGAAAGATTGCTTTTAACTTAGGTCTAAGCGGAAAGGCAATGAAAGAAATGACGAAATTCGTTTTTGCTTTGGTAAAAGCATACGAAGGTAGTGATTCTGAAATGTTTGAAATTAACCCAGTATTAAAAACCTCTGATGACTTGATTATCGCTGTAGATGCAAAAGTATCTTTGGATGGAAACGCACTTTTCAGACATAAAGATTATGCTGAAATGAGAGATACAACAGAAGAAGATCCAACAGAGGTTGAAGCATCTGAGCATGAATTGAATTATGTAAAACTTGACGGAAACGTTGGTTGTATGGTTAATGGTGCAGGTCTTGCAATGGCAACTATGGATATCATTAAGTTATCTGGAGGTGATCCAGCAAACTTTTTGGATGTAGGTGGAACAGCTGATGCAGCGAGAGTTGAAAAAGCTTTCCGTATCATTATGAAAGACCCTAATGTAAAAGCATTATTGGTAAACATATTTGGAGGAATCGTAAGATGTGATAGAGTAGCACAAGGAGTAATTGATGCATACAAAAACATCGGAGACATTCAAATTCCAATCATCGTAAGATTGCAAGGAACAAATGCTGAAGAAGCAAAAGCATTGATTGATGCATCTGGACTTAAAGTTCACTCGGCAGTGCAATTGGAAGATGCTGCTAAATTGGTATCTGAAGTATTGGCTTAAAAGTTAATCTCATATTTTTATTGAAGCCCTTGACTGTTTAATCAAGGGCTTTTTTTTATAAGATTTTTTATAAGATTTTTTTGGTAGAATTTTTTGATCTAACATTCATTTATCTAAGTCATTCTCGATACAAATTTAATTTCCGCTATCGCTTCAATTATATCTACTCGAATTTACAGGATTCACTTTCGTAGTATGATTTTTTTAAATTCGTCTCTAGAAGGATAAGTTTCGTTGTCAGTTCTAGTGTTTTTTTTTGTTCAAAAAAGAAAAAAGTATCGAGAACAAATGCATAAATTTTATTCTTAAATTTAACCTCATTCAACAACTCAAATGACAAAAGCCGAAAAAGTACAATTTATTATAGATGAACTAGAACGAATTTACCCTAAGGTGCCAGTTCCTTTGGATCACACTGATTCTTTTACCTTGTTGATAGCCGTTTTACTTTCGGCACAATGCACAGATAAAAGAGTAAATGAAATTACTCCAGCTTTATTTGCCCGAGCCAATAATCCCTTTGATATGATAAAAGTACCAGTGGATGAAATCAGAGAAATTATAAAGCCATGCGGATTGTCTCCTAAAAAATCGAGAGCTATTTCTGTACTTTCTCAGATGTTGGTGGATAAATACAACGGAGAAGTGCCAGAAAGTTTTGAAGCTTTGGAAGAATTGCCAGGAGTTGGTCATAAAACAGCTTCTGTTGTAATGAGTCAGGCATTTGGTGTTCCTGCTTTTCCTGTAGATACACACATTCATAGATTATTGTACCGATGGGGAATGACTAATGGAAAAAACGTAGTACAAACCGAAAAAGATGCCAAGAGATTATTCCCAAAAGAGATTTGGAACAAACTCCATCTGCAAATTATCTTTTATGGCAGAGAATATTCTCCTGCAAGAGGTTGGGAAATTCAAAATGATACGATACAGCAGAAGGTTGGAAGGAAAACTGATCTGGAAGGGTATCGGTTGTAATTATTTTTTTAAGGTATTCTTGCATTAGATTAAAACAGGGATAAAAACCAATGATTAAATTATAAAAGAATAATACCTATAGCTATTAAAATTTTCAAATCAAGAATTCATAATGTTTTGTGTAAAGTTAACTCACAATTTGACTTACAACTAGATAGTATCAATTTTTATAATCTAGGATAAAAAATAAACCATAAAAAGTGTTAAAATGACCTGCAAAATAATTTTTTGCTTAAACATTTGATTATGAGTATTTATTTTACGTTATTTCTCGTCATTAACTATCTAACTAACCATTTTTACTTTAACTTATTGATTATGAATAATAATATAATTAACTATTCACTTTCACTTTTACTTTTTGTTTTTATACTGTTTTTTTCGATGGATGGTAATTCACAAAATGTTGGTGTAGGTACCACAACTCCAACTCATAGTTTTCATGTAGTAAGGCCGGCAGGAAACCCCGCAATAGATCCATTGAGAGTCGAAGGAATTCAAAATACAAAGAATGATTCAGCGTTTTTAGTAATAGATAATTCGGGAGTAGTTCGTTATGTTACACTTTTTGATTTAAAAAACCAGGTCGTAGGAGATTTGGACTCTCTAATAGTTTCAGGATTAATTTTAAATGCAGATACATTGTTCAGTAGCTCAGCTTTTTCAGATAGTTTGAGATCTTACATCTATAACAATGCAGATACCATTTTAATGAATAATCAATGGTTGAGTAATTTGGTGACTCTCATTAGAGATTCCATAAATACAGACGTTGATAGCTTAGTTGTAACTTCGGCTGATAGCCTTGTTCTATATGAAGACGGAAACAGACACTCGGTTTATTTGTCAGATTTGGATAGTACCAATGAGCTTATCCAATCTATATCACTAGCAGGAGATAGTATTGTGTTTCTTGAGCAGGGAAGAGTTCATTATTTAGACATAAAATCTATTGTAAGTTCTTATCAAACTTTAACCTCAATTTCCAATACAGATTCAACGATTAGCTATATCGATGAAAATGGAATAGCTACAATCATCGATATTAAATCTATGATTGACTCAAATACAAGGATAACTTCTTTATCTGCAGCAGGAAACGGAGTGTTTACTTATTTGAATGAGGCGGGAACGAGCGTTTCATTCGACATCAAAGACACGAACTCAACAAGCTTTGGGCAAATAGGTGATAGCGTATTTTACGTAGATGG
>JAHEIE010000069.1 GCA_024639505.1 Crocinitomicaceae bacterium | reverse complement strand
ATCCGCCAAAAATAGCGATTAGTAATTTGTCCTCTGTGATTGAACTAAAGTTTTCAAAATGGATGAAAACAGCCAAAGCAGAAATTGAAATCAAGGATTTCCAAAATATTTTTCTTGTAAGAGAAACATAGGCCAAAGCAAGAAATGGAATACTCACCACAAGTAATACAAGTGAAATATTGGTATTGAAAATTTCGCTTATCAAAATGGCAATTCCTGTTGCTCCACCATCCAAAAACCCATTAGGCAATAAAAAAGCTTTGAGTCCAATACTGGCGAGAACTATCCCAACAGATATTTGTACACCTTCGATAATTAGTTGTTTGGTTGGGTTCATTTTTGTAATTTCTATTGTTTCAAATCTATGAAATAAATTGTTGTTTGGGTATTAAATTTTTATCGAAAGATTGTTTTTATAAAAATACCTAGTAAATTGACAAAAGTAGAGGTTGTAATTCAGGAGTATTAATCCTGTCTTTTGTATCTTTGAGCAAGAAAATGTAAAAATCAAAACCCTATGAAATACATCTTGAGAATCACAGCTGTTATATTTTTTATTTTGATTCAGGTTTCTGTCGAGGCGCAGTGTGCTATGTGTAAGGCAACTGCCGAAAGTAATCCGAATGTTGGAGGAGGACTGAACGCAGGAATTGAATATATTTTAATTGTTCCTTATATTTTGTTGGGAGCTTTTGTTTTGATTGTTTTAAGAGGTAAAATGAAACCTTTTTGGAGAGATTTGACTGGAAAAAACAAAGACAAAAATCAAGAATACACAGCAGAAAACTGGTATTAAATCATAGTAATTTATGGATTTCATTTCGATACTTATTGGAGTAGTTATTGGGGCGCTTGTCGTGTTTCTTATTGTTGCTTTGAAAAAAAACAGCTTGCCGCTTGAGGTGCAACAAAAACTGTCTGACCTAGAGTCAGAAAATCAAGTTTTAACTTCTAAGTCCGTTGCGCTAGACAAAGAAAAGAGTGTAGTTGAGGTAAGACTGGAAGATGCAGCTCGTTATTTTAACCAACAAAAGGAAGAGATAGTAGTATTGAAATCAGAAAACAAAAACTTGAGAGACGATTTGGCGATTTCGAATACCAATTTGGGTAATTTGGAAGAGAAATTGACAACCCAAAAATCAGAAATGCAGGAGCTGCAAAAGAAATTTACCACAGAGTTTGAGAATATTGCAAACAAAATTTTAGAAGAAAAGTCGGTTAAGTTTACAGCTCAAAACAAGGAAAATATTGATATTGTTTTAAATCCTTTGAATGAAAAGCTTAAGAGTTTTGAGGAAAAAGTTCAGCTTACTTACGAAAAGGGATTGGCTGAAAGAACTGAATTGAAAGGGCAAATCATAGAGCTTTCTAAACTGAATCAAACCTTAAGTAAAGATGCTCAAAACCTTACCAAAGCCCTTACTTATGACAACAAAGCTCAAGGGAATTGGGGAGAGATGATTTTGGAAAAAATCTTGTCGGATTCTGGTCTTACCGAGGGAGAAGAATACACAAAACAATTTAGTACCACAAACGAAGAAGGAAAAAGAATAATGCCCGATTACATTATTCAACTACCAGATAGTAAGCATATTATAGTGGATTCTAAAGTTTCTTTGGTTGCATACAATCAGTATATTTCGCCCGAATCGGACGAGCAGAAAGCAATAGCGCTAAAGAACCATTTGATTTCGGTAAAAAATCACATCAAGTTTTTGAGTGAGAAAAATTACCAAACGGGTGCGAAACTGGATTCACCAGATTTTGTATTGTTGTTTATGCCAATTGAAGCCTCGTTTAGTTTGGCAATTCAAAATGATAAGGAATTGTATGAATATGCCATTTCAAGAAATATTGTAATTGTGAGTCCTACCACTTTGTTGGCAACCGTAAAGACGATTGCATCCATTTGGAAGCAAGAAAAACAAAACCGAAATACATTGGAGATTGCCAGTCAGGCGGGTGCTTTGTACGATAAGTTTGTTGGGTTTTTGGAAGACATGGAGAAAATAGAAAGAGGTTTGTCTCAAGCAGAATCGGCTTATCAGGGAGCGCTCAATAAGCTTCAAACAGGGAAAGGAAACCTTGTGCGAAGAACTGAGAAAATTAAGGAACTTGGAGTGAGTACAAGCAAACAGATTCCTCAGAAATTTTTGGAAGAGTGAAAAGCCTAACCTCATATCGATTTTATTGGCTTGTTTTGCTAGTTGCTTCTTTTTCTTTGGTGAAATGTAGTTCTAGTAAATTGGCAACTGACGATACCAATTATTCCTACGACACCAAGATAAAAGACATTGATCCCAGCTATCTGGTGTTTCACGAAACTGCTGACACCTCTTATTTGTATTTGTCGGTTCTTACTTCTAATTTGTTGTATGTACGAGAAAATAGTACCAAGCCTTTTGAATCAGAACTCATCATAAAATATCAATTATTTGAGGACAGTAAAGGAAAGGTTTTACTAGATAGTGCCACAAAAAAGCTGTACGATTACAAAACCAGTAATTCTCCCAAATCTATTTTAGCAAGAGTTCCGTTTCTACTTCCATTAGGTAAAACTGCTTTTTTGAAAGTTGAAACCATTGATGTGAACAAAAAGGTGAAAGATAAATTGGTAGTTGAGGTGAATAAAAAAGACACCAAATCAAGTCAGTTTTTTATGTTTAAAAAACCTGGGACTCATCAAATTTATTTCGATACTTATTTCACTAACGAAACGGAGGTGGAAGTGTTTTCAGAGTTTAACAACGGAGAAGAATTCAGGATTGACTATTTCAATACAGATTTTCCTCCGTCTGCGCCACCATTTTCGAGTAACCAGAATATAGAAATTGCGACTGTAAGAGATTCTGGCTACACAATTCAGTTGGAGCAAAATCGTTCGATTGTTACATTGAACAAAATAGGTAGCTTTTATTTGCGACACGCAGATTCGTCCAAGTATTCTGTGATACTTCAGAAATTGGATGCAAATTTTAAAGGTTTGGAGTCTTACATAGGAATGATTGAGCCGCTCAAATACATTTGTACTTCCAAAGAATATCAGGCTCTGGAAAATGCAGAAGACAAGAGAAAAGCTGTAGAAAGTTTGTGGCTAAAAATGGCTGGCTCTAAAGAGAGGGCAAGAATTGTGATAGAAGAATATTACGAAAGAGTAGAGCAGGCAAATAAGTTTTTTACCTCATACAAAGAAGGTTGGAAAACGGACCGCGGAATGCTTTCTATTGTGATGGGATTGCCCAACACTATTTACAAAACAAGAAATGGAGAAACCTGGGTGTACGGGACTCCACATAACATGATGATGTCGCTTACTTTTAGTTTCAATCTGGAAAACGAAGAAAGAGTAAGTAATGATTATCAATTAACCCGTTTCCGAACCTACCGCGACTATTGGTATAGAGCCTGCGAAAGCTGGAGGCAAGGAAGAATCTATAATTTTAATTAAACGTGTACGAAAAGAAACTAAGCAAAGATGTGATTTTTGGCCTTCATCCTGTGATGGAAGCTATAAAAAGTGGTCAGGAGATAAATAAAATATTGATTCAGAAAGGTCTGCAAGGAAATACTTTTCATGAATTGAGAGGAATGTTAAAGCATTCGATGGTAAATTTGCAGGTTGTTCCTGTTCAAAAATTGAATACAATAACGCGTAAAAATCATCAAGGAGTAATTGCTTTTGTCTCTCCGGTGACTTACCACCAAGTTGAAGATTTGATTCCACGGTTGTACGAGGAAGGGAAAGAACCAAAGTTTATAATTTTGGATGGCGTTACTGATGTCCGAAACTTTGGAGCAATTGCCCGAACTGCTGAGTGTCTTGGTTTTAACGGTGTGATTATTCCTGCAAAAGGAGGTGCTACTGTTACTTCTGATGCAGTAAAAACATCTGCAGGAGCTTTGATGACTTTGCCTGTGTGTAGAGTAGATTCCCTGAAAAAAACAGTTGATTTTATGGTAGAATCAGGAATAAATATCGTTGCTTGTACCGAAAAAACAGACAATTCTATTTATGATTACTCATACGAAGGGCCAGTGGGTATTTTGATGGGGAATGAGGAAACAGGTATTTCAAATGACTTGATCAACAGGTCTCAATTTATAGGTAAAATTCCAATGAGTGGAGATATTTCGTCCATGAATGTAGCCGTGGCTGCAGGTATTGTGATGTACGAAGCTGTGAGAGCGAAGAGTAAAATGTAAATAATCTTCTGTCTTAATAAATCGTTGAATTGTAGTTTTCTGGAAACTTCCCGATCTTTGTTTTATAAAAAGTCTGGATTATTTTCATATCACTTTCAAAAGAGTCGGTTAGATTAATATAACCGCCAACCCCGCCAATTTTTTCTTTGTAATCAAGGAAACCATAAGATACTGGAACATTTGCCTTCTTTGCAATGTGGTAAAATCCTGTTTTCCATTTTTCTACTCTTTTTCTTGTTCCTTCGGGAGGGATGATAATGATAATTTCATTTTCTTTTTCAAATAATTTTGCAGCTGTTTCAATCATGTTTCCTGGTTTTTTTCTGTTTATTCCTATGCCGCCAAGCCACCTGAAATAGCCTCCATGAATTCCATTTGTGTAGCTGTCTTTGATGAAAAATTTTACTTTTAATTTGTGTTTCCAAAACACTCCAACCATATACACCAAGTCCCAATTGGAAGTGTGAGGAGCAGCAATCATTACGCTTTTTTTTGCTGTTTCAATGTCGGTCATTTCGGTTTTCCAACCCATAATCCAAAACACAATGAGTGCAATTATTTTTTTCATTTTCTATTTTTAGAATGAGATTCGTGTTAACTTTTTTAACTTTATATTTCTATAAAATCAATACTTAAAGGTATTCAATCTTACTGAAACAAATGAACCAAAACGAGCAACTTTCTAAAATACTTAACATTCCGTTTAAGCAAGTTTCAAAAACCGTAGAATTATTAAAAGAAGGAGGAACTGTTCCTTTTATTTCGAGGTATCGAAAAGAACAAACTGGCGGATTGGATGAGGTTCAGATATTGGCAATAAAAAACGAATTAGAGAAATTACAAGAATTAGAAAAGCGAAAACTAACTGTAATCAAAGCCATTGATGAACAAGGTTTGTTGACTCCCGAAATTGAATCATTGATTCAAAAAGCAACTTCGTTAACCGAAGTAGAAGATATTTATTTGCCTTTTAAAAAGAAACGAAAAACCAAGGCGAGTGTAGCCCGAGAAAATGGGTTAGAACCATTAGCCAAAATAATAATGGTTCAAAAAGAAGAAGATGTGGAAAGAGCCGCTTCTCGATTTGTGAAAGGAAAAGTGAATAATACAAAAGAAGCGCTTGAAGGTGCTAGATTTATCATTGCTGAATGGATTTCTGAAAGAGTTTCGGTTCGAAATATCGTGAGAAAAGCATTTGAGAAACAAGCAGTTGCCAAAGCCAAAGTAATTAAAGGAAAAGAAGTTGCGGGTGAGAAATTCAAAGATTATTTTGATTACTCCGAGCCCACTGCCAAGCTAAAATCTCACCGAACACTAGCTTTGTTGAGAGCAGAAAATGAAGGGATTATCCGATTGAAAATTCAACCAGAAGAAGAGTATGTGTTGGAGCAATTGAACGAAAAATTGAAATACGGCTACAATGAATCTTCGGAGCAAGTGGAGCTGGCCATCAAAGATTCGTACAAACGTTTATTGAAACCATCATTGGAAACTGAACATAGAAATTCGCTCAAAGAAAAAGCAGACGAACAGGCGATTGCTGTGTTTTCTGAAAACTTGAAGCAATTATTGTTGACAGCTCCAGTTGGTCAAAAGCGTATTTTGGCTCTTGATCCTGGGTTTAAATCGGGTTGTAAATTGGTGTGTTTGGACGAAAATGGAGAGTTGATTCACAACGAAAACATATATCCTCATCCGCCACAAAAAGACACAGCAATGGCGAGTAAAAAAGTGGTTTCGATGGTGGAACGCTACAAAATAGAAGTGATTGCCATTGGAAATGGAACGGCAAGTAGAGAAACGGAATATTTCATCAAACGATTGAAATTTGACCGAAAGCTCCAAGTATTTATGGTGAGTGAGGATGGTGCAAGTATTTATAGTGCGAGTAAAGTAGCTCGTGAGGAATTTCCGCAATATGATGTTACCGTTCGTGGGGCAGTTTCTATCGGACGAAGATTGATGGATCCTTTGGCTGAGTTGGTAAAAATTGACCCAAAATCGGTAGGAGTTGGTCAGTATCAGCACGATGTAAATCAAACTTTACTAAAAAACTCCCTTGATGATGTGGTGATAAGTTGTGTGAATAGAGTAGGAGTGAACGTGAATACGGCTAGTAAATATTTGCTACAATATGTATCGGGATTGGGAGAAACTACAGCTCAAAACATCTTAGAATATAGAAAAGTAAACGGTGATTTTACTTCTCGTGCTCAACTAAAAAAAGTGAAGCGAATGGGCGAAAAGGCCTACGAACAATCGGCTGCTTTTTTGAGAATCAGAGGAGCAAAAAACCCTTTGGATAATTCGGCAGTTCACCCAGAAAGTTATAAGGTAGTGGAGAAAATGGCAAAGGATTTGAAAGTTTCTATTCAGGAATTAATTGGTAATGAGGAATTAATAAATTCAATTCAATTATCAGCTTATCAAAACTCCATCACAGGAATGGCAACCTTGCAAGATATTATTGCCGAGCTCAAAAAACCAAGTAATGACCCAAGAGAAAAAGCCAAAATGCTAGAATTTGAGGCTAGTTTGAGAACCATTGAAGATGTGAAACCGGGCATGGAATTGAATGGAATTGTGACTAACGTGACCAATTTTGGTTGTTTTGTGGATATCGGAATCAAGGAAAATGGCTTGGTTCACATTTCTAATATCTGTGACGAGTATATTTCTAATCCTGCGGATAAAGTGAAATTGCATCAACATGTTAAAGTGAAAGTACTTGAGGTTGATGTTGTGAGGAAGAGGATTGGTTTGACTATGAATTTTTAGAAGTTTCTTCTCTTCTTTTGTCATTCTGGCCTCGGAGCTGGAATCTAAAGTTTGACATTCTTTAAATTCTTGGCTGATTTAACTGTGTAAAGCACTAGATTCCATATTAAGTTTGGAATAACAAAATTAAGATCGTCATACAAGTATAAAAGTGGATTTATTCTTTGATAATCTCAAACCCATCCCCATCCTCCAAAGCAGGAAATTTAGTTCTAAAACCCAATAATTTTTCTTTACTCAAAGTCAAAATTTCAATGTGATTTTTACTCTCAGGAATTTGAGAAATTTCGTCTCCTTTGTAATCTATAACTGCAGAATTTCCCGAGTAGTTTTTGTTAGTTCCATCTAGTCCAACTCGGTTTACTCCAATAACATAACTTACATTTTCTATTGCTCTAGCAATTAGTAAATTGTTCCAGGGTTTCTTTCTTATTTCGGGCCAGTTGGCAACATAAATATAGAGGTCGATTTCGCTTATATTTCTACTCCAAACAGGAAAGCGTAAATCATAACAAATAAGTGGGCAAATTTTCCAATTTTTCAACTCAAAAGTTACTTGCTTTTCTCCTTTCGAATAATAATTTTGCTCGTCTGCAAAAGTGAATAGATGTCGCTTATCGTAGGTCACCATTTCACCATCCGGTTTGGCAATGAGCATTCGGTTGTAAAACTTTCCGTTTTCTTTCATCATGACCGAGCCCAAAATGCAACAGCTTTTCTCTTTTGCTTTTTCGATAATCCATTTCACAGTTTTGCCTTCCATCTCCTCGGCCAAACACGTATTCATAGAAAATCCAGTCGTAAACATTTCTGGTAAAACGATTAAGTCAACTTCCGTTACAATTGAATCAATTTTATCTTCAAATAGCCTCAAATTTGCTTCGATATCTTCCCAAATAATTTCGGACTGAATGGCTGCAATAGTTAAATCGTACATAATAATTTTCCGGCTTTGATTAATAATTCATCTTCTTTGGCAAAACAAAATCTAAGAACTTTATTGTCTGCCAAATCAGGATAAAAAACCGAGATTGGAATGGATGCAATTCCGTGTTCAATAGTTAGTTTCTTTGCGAATTCTACATCATTCATATCTGTAATTTCAGAATAGTCAAGTAGCTGAAAATAAGTTCCTTTGCAAGGAATTGTTTTGAATCTCGAGTTCTTGATTGAAGTCAAAAATAAGTCTCTTTTTCTCTCATAAAACTCCGAGGTTTGTGAAAATGGATTATGTTTTAAAATATATTCGTTTATTGCATATTGCATGGGCGAGTTACAAGAAAAAACTGTGAATTGATGAATTTTTCTAAACTCCTTCATTAGCCAATCTGGTCCAATACAAAAACCTAATTTCCATCCAGTTACGTGTAAACTTTTTCCAAAAGAATAAACGACCATAGCGCGTTTTTTCAATTCGGGATAAGCCAACACGCTTTCGTGTTTTGCTCCGTCAAAAGTTATATGCTCATACACTTCGTCACTCAAAATCAAAATATCTGTGTCGGCTACAATTTCTTGCAATTGCTCTAAATCTTTTTTAGTCAGCAAACTACCAGTAGGATTGTGCGGAGAATTTATCATTATCAATTTGGTTCGAGAATTTATTTTTTCTTTTACCATGTTCCAATCAATAGAATAATCAGGGTGTTGAAGAGGAATAAAAACAGGAATTCCTCCATGAACTTCTATGGCTGGCGCATAACAATCGTAGGCTGGAGAAAACAAAATGACTTCATCTCCTTCATTAATCACAGCAGAAATAGTGTTGTAAATTGCTTGAGTGGCTCCCGCTGTTATCGTGATTTCCGATTCTGGATTGATATCACAAGAATGAATTTTGTTGTAATGGTTGCACAAGGTCATTCTTAATTCCAATATTCCGGGCATCGGAGCATATTGATTTTTGCCTTCATTAAGGTATTTCGTCACCAATGAGGTCAGTACTTTGTCAACCTCAAAGCCAGGAAAACCTTGTGATAAATTGATTGCGCCATATTTGTTCGCTAAAGCCGACATTTCGGAGAATATGGTCGTTCCAACCTTCGGAAGTTTAGATTGAATTGTTCGCATCAGAATTATTTGTATTAAAATCTATTTCTTTTTCGAATTTACCTTCTTCCGTATAGAAAAACCAAATGCCAGATTTTTGGTCGTTTTCATAAGATCCATGTATTTTTAATTTTCCGTTGGGATAAAAAGTCTTATAAAGCCCATTTCTCCTGCCGAACAAATAATTTGACTCACTCCATTTGGCACCATTTTCATAAAATGACTCCCATTTTCCTTGTTTTAAGTTTTTTACGATATCACCTTTTATTTTAATTTTTCCATTCGGATGAAATTCTTGGTGTTTTTCGGTGATCTCAGTTTCGACTTTTTCCTGAATAGGTTTGTTTTGCTCAGAACAGGAGCATATAGTTAGTACTCCGAGGATTAAGAGTGTCAGCTTTTTTGTAATCATAGATTTGTTAATTATTTGTCAAAAATACTAAAAGTGTTTTGAAAATATAAACAAATGTTTGTTAGTAGAAAATTATGTTGTACATTTGCGCCATTAATTATCTAACTTTAAACTAGGGTCTTACCCTATGGCTCACTAATTATGAATACAAACCTAAAAAGAACCGGACTTTTTTTAAAACTCATTGTTTTATCTGTGATTTTATTTAAAAGTGACATCAGTTTCTCCCAAAATGTTGGTGTAGGAACCACTAATCCTACGAATACTTTTCATATTGTTCGTTCAATTAGTAACCCTGCATTAGATCCTCTAAGAGTCGAGGGTGTAAGAAATTCAACAAACGACACCTCTTTCTTAAGTTATTGACAGCCAGGGAGTTGTAAAGTATCTTACTCTTTCACAATTAAAAGGTAGTGTTGCTGTAAATTTTGATTCCATAGCCATCGCTAATTTGATTACATATGGTGATACGCTTTTTAGCAGCGTAAGTTTCACAAATGACCTAAAAACTTTCATTTATAACAACGGAGATACCTTATTTGCCAATCAACAGTGGTTGGATTCTCTCTCTATTTTAATAGGTGACTCAATAGATACAGATGTTGATAGCCTTGTTCTGGTGGGTGATAGCTTATACCTGTATGAAAATGGAAAGCAAGTTTCTGTGAGATTAACGGACATGGATTCTACGAACGAAGCAATTGACTCTATAGTTATGATGGGTGATAGTTTGGCAATTTTTGAAGGATCAACTGTTTACTACATAAACATGAAAAATGTAGTTGATTCTCTTCAATCTGTTACTTCAGTAACTTACAATGATTCTACAATCATTTTTATTAATGAAAGAGGTGATACCAATTTCATTGATATTAAATCTATGATTGATTCTAATGAAACAGTTACAACAATTCGAAACAACAACGATGGAAGCTTTACTTACTTTAATGAGTTGGGAGATTCTGTAACAATTAATATGTTGGATAGTGGTTTTATTAATTACGACTCAATTGTTATTTCGACATTACTAACAAAAGGAGACACCATATTTAGTAATTCAAACTTTATCGATAGTTTAAAAACATTTATCTATAATAACGGAGACACATTATTTAGTAACGTAAACTTTACAGATAGCCTAAGATCATTCATCTTCAATAACGGTGATACCTTATTGAACAATCAAGCTTGGTTAGATTCTTTGATTTCTTTGATAGCAGATTCAATAGAAACAGTTACAACAATTCGAAA
>JAHEIE010000068.1 GCA_024639505.1 Crocinitomicaceae bacterium | reverse complement strand
TCCAGTTGTCCAGAAACCGTTAGGTTGGTTTCTTTTCCAAAAAAATCTTTTGACGTATCAGTCTTTTTATCATCTCCTTTGGGTACATTATCCAAATCGAGAGTTGTCACTCTAAACATTTCTCCTGCTCCCTCGGCATCACTTCCTGTTATGATAGGCGTGTGCATTTGATAAAATCCCTTGTTGTGAAAATATTGGTGGATAGCAAAAGACATAGCATGTCTCAATCTGAAAACAGCTCCAAATGTATTGGTTCTCATTCGCAGGTGAGCTTTTTCTCTTAGAAATTCTAACGAGTGTTTTTTTGGTTGCAATGGGTATTCTTCAGGATTTGCTTCTCCCAGAATGGTGAATTCAGCTACTTGTATTTCTACCTTTTGCCCTTTTCCTTGCGATTCTATCAGGGTTCCTATCACCTGGATGGCTGCACCTGTGTTTATTTTTTTAAGTTCAGTTTCATCCATTCCTTCAAACTCTACCACCGCCTGAATGTTATGAATGGTAGATCCGTCATTCATTGCAATGAATCTATTGCTTCGGAAAGTTCTAACCCATCCACATAGTGTTACTTTTTCTCCAATCAGGGAGGCTATTGCTAAGGCTTCTTTTACAGTTGTTGTCTTCACAGAAATAGTGCTTTTTAAGATTACGAAACAAAGATAAAGGGATAAATGTAAATAGGTTTGGAAAAAGGAAATAAATTTAAAATCTAATGAATTCGTTACTAATTGTCGATTTTCTGCAATATCTTTATGCATATTTAGTTATCTGATTAATCCCTTATAAATCCATGAAAAAATCACTTATAATTCTTGTATTCATAGCTTCTGCTAGTACATTATTTAGTCAAAATGGAAAGTTTATTCAATTTAAGCTATACAAAAATGTAGAGTTTCAATTAGGACAAACTGCTGGAACCAGAACCATTGAGTTGGGCGTGTTTTCTCCCGCAATTGCTTGGGGAAAGGGCGAAAATTTTCACGAAATTCAATTGCTTTCAATTAATTTTTTTAGCCGAGCTCAAGCGCGAAACTACAGTGCTGGTGCAGAGTATTCATTTAATTATAGAATGAGTGATGAGGGAGCAAGTAAATTTCAGTTTTTTATTGGTGGAGGTATTGGGGGAAGTTTTCAAAGCAATTATTCCGAAATTTTCAGGAATTCGGCACAAGGTTTTTCTTCATCTGGAAAATATCTGAGATTTCATGCAATTGCTATTCCTCGTGTAACCTATGAATTGCGAAATAATATTTTATTGGATTTAAGCTTACCATACAAGTTAGGTACCTTTGAAAATATCAGAACTAATGAACAAGACCCTACGATTCCAATGAATCAGCAAACTTCTGTGTTCAATGAATTTGAGGTTTTACCTAGAGCTGTTTCTCTAAAGTTTGGTGCTATTATAAGGTTTTAAGGTTGTTAAAAAAGTTAAAAAGCTTGGAAGGGTAATCTTCAATATTTATTTTTATTAAAAATTGCAACGTAGCGAATGAACAGTACGAAACACTATATAATTCTTTTGTCAATGATATTTGCCATGTCTTGTTCATTTTCACAAAACGAAAATTCAATTAATTCTAAATTCAAATCAGTGAGGATGTATTCTCATTCTGATTTTCAATTCGAAAAAAACAGCTCAAATTTTGTGAGTTTATTGCGTACTTTTTCTCCTTCTATTTCTTGGGGAAAAGAATATGGTAATTTTCAAGAAATCGGAATTCAAGATATTCAAATTGTTTTGAATGATTACAGAAAATCGATTCAGTCTAAATTTAATTACAGTTATAATATGAGAATTGGTAGAGGATTGAATCCTGATAAAAAACTGAGATTTTATGCCGGTTTGGGTGGTCAGTTTGGATTAGGATTTCATAAAAACCCTTCCTATTCAAGTTATTCGTTTAATTCGAAAGAAAGCAATCAGTCCTTCAGACTTATGTTCACTCCAAGAATGACTGTGAAGTTGAGTAAAAATGTTTTATTAGATGTAAATATCCCTTATGGTATTTACTCTACTTCGCGCTTCTCATACACAAGTGATAACCCATCAATTCCGGTAGAAAACAAAAAGAGAGTAAATTCTCAGTCTACTACTTTTCCTAATCAATTGACAGTAAGAGTAGGGGTTTCTATCAAGTTTTAATCTGTTCTTATTATTTCACGGTACAAGTATTTTTTTTGAGAAGATTCAAAAGGCCGATAGATATAATAAGCAAATCCATTTTCAACCTTTACATTTTCTACATATTTATTGGCAAGTTTAAACGAAACGCTTGTAGTCCCATTATTTAGGTTTATTGGTTTCAGAAAATAGTATCCGTTTTTTAAAAACAAAACATAAAGTTTGTGCTCCTCTTTGTCTTTTATTAAGGGTTGTTCCCAGTTCTTTTTCTCTTTCTTTTTGTGATAGAAAATAGGAATTGAATCGATTTTATTAAAGTTATTGTCCACCTTGAACAAATAATCTGAGTAGTGATCAAAAATCAAAGTAGTGTCATTATTCACAAACAAAGGCGCGTACAACGGTTCGTAATAAATGCTTTGGGTAAAGTTAGCTGCGCCAATCCATATTTCTTTGTCTATTCCTGTAATGAGTTCTTGCCTGTATGCCCATAGCTTTTCTTTATTGGGAGCATATTTGTACTCAGCTCGGTACAAGTCCATCATAAATTTGTTTTCTACTCTGTGTATAGTTTTTGTATTTGTGTCAGCTAATTTCTGCGAATAATAATTGAATGCAGGGTAGTTGGGGTTGTAATCAGAATACAAAAAATGACTTGATGTAGTATCAATAATTCGAGAAGTGAAACGAAAGAAATTGTCCTTATCCACCGGTCGCAATCTAAATTCATTTTGAAATATTGATATGGTATAAACCTTAAATTCGGTAATGAGATACAATCTGTTTTCAAAATCTTTGAACAACCGTTGAGGTTTTTCGGGAGTTTTGGTTTGTGAAATAAGTGTATTGTCTTTTGATGCCAGCTGAAGAAAACCATCTTTTTTTAATGATTTCTCATAAGCCAAAACAACCAAATGATTGCCTATGAATTCGTAATCGGCAATACTCGTAGTTTCACTAGAAAAAACAGTTTCAGGTTTTTCTTTGGCATAAATTACCTTTTCTTTTAGAGTTTTTATTTCTAAAGTTACGGCTAAAGAAAGCTTCCCATTTTTCGCTTTTTTCAAACTACTTTTATTCACTGTTATTTTCTTCGGTTTGTAACCTACGTGCGAAAATATAAGGTTAGTTTCTTGGTTGGAGATAATCAAAGCGAATGCGCCATCAATATCTGAACGCACTATGTTTCTAGGGTTGTTGGTTGCGTATATTTTTACATCTTTTATTTCTTCCCCAAAAGAACTAAGCACAGAACCAGATACCACAATGGTTTCTTGACTCATCCCCAGATTGGAAAGAAAAGAAAAAACAAGTAGTATTTTGAGAAATAGTTTCATTGTGGTAGTTTAATCTTTAGATGCAAATCAAAAGTTATTCCATAAAAAAAGTGCTTATTTTTATAAGCACTTGATTCAAATTATTTTTTTTCTTAAAAGGATTTTATCCATCCCCACTTATCTTCTTCTTGTCCTCTCTTAATTCTGTTTAAGAAATTCAACACTTTATTTGAGATTTTTCTATCGGCAATTTCGGGCAATACGTAGTTTTTGCCTTCGTGACCAATAGTGTGGATTTGTGCAATAGTTGCGGCTGTTCCTGCACCAAAAGCTTCTTCAAGTTTTCCGTTTTCCATTGCTTCAAGAATTTCGGTCACTTCTATTTTTCTTTCTTCTACTTCAATTCCCCAGCTTTTTACAATTTCCAACACGCTTTTTCTTGTAATTCCTGGCAAAATTGTTCCGCTTAAATCTGGCGTTATCAGTTTTCCGTCAATCACAAACATCACATTCATCGTGCCTGATTCCTCAATGTACTTGTGCTCTTTGCTGTCGGTCCACAACAATTGATGGTAACCTTCTTCTTTTGCTAACTTTGCTGGGTACAAAGATGCAGCATAGTTTCCTGCAGCTTTTGCTTCTCCAACTCCTCCGTTAGCAGCTCTAGTAAAATGCGATTCTATTTTTACTTTCAATGGTTCCGTGTAGTAACTTCCTACTGGGCAACCAAAAATGATAAATTTGTATGTTTCTGAAGGTCTGATCCCAACATATTCGTCAGTTGCAAACATAAATGGACGGATGTACAATGAGTTTGAATCATTGTCTGGAATCCATTTTTCGTCTATTTTAAGCAATTGCTCAAGGGCATCCATTACTAATTCATTCGGAATATTTGGCATACACATTCGGTTAGCCGACTTGTTCAATCTGTCAAAATTATCCTTAGCTCTAAATGTATAAATATTCTCTCCTTTACGGTAAGCTTTCATTCCTTCAAAAATAGATTGACCGTAATGCAAAGAGGACATGGCTGGGCTGAAATGTAAATCTTGAAAAGGCTTGATTTCAAAATTACTCCATTCTCCATTAACATAATCCATCGTGAACATATGATCAGAAAATACTTTTCCGAAAGGAATGTTTTCAAAATCTACCTCGTTTAGTCTGGAGTTCGCTGTCTTAGTTATTTTTATTGACGAAATATCCGTTGCCATAATTCTTTTATTGTTTTTTGAGATAAACTCATTGAAGTTAATTCCTGCAGTTAATACAAACTACCCCTCTGATCTCTAGCTCTTCTTAACTTTTGTATATTTGCACAAAGATACTCTTTTTTTGACTTAATTAAAATACATTTGGTACTTTCGTTTTGTTAAAAAGTAAAAATGTATTCAATTTTCAGCTTACAGTCAACCGATGCGAATAACTGAAAAATTAAGGATTACCAAAAAATAAATTTTATGAAAGGATATGTATTCCCGGGTCAAGGAGCCCAATTTGTAGGAATGGGAAAGGAATTATACGAAAACTCTGATTTGGGGAAAGAATTGTTTGAAAAAGCAAACGAAATTTTAGGATATCGTATTACTGACATTATGTTTGATGGCACTCCTGAAGAACTTCAACAAACAAAAGTGACTCAGCCGGCTATATTTTTACATTCAGTAATTATGGCCAAAGTAGCTGGAGATTCCTTTAAGCCAGAAATGGTAGCGGGACATTCGTTGGGAGAGTTTTCTGCTTTGGTTGCAGCAAATGCTTTGTCGTTTGAAGATGGATTGAAATTGGTGTACACTAGAGCAATGGCAATGCAAAAAGCTTGCGAAAAACAACCGTCTACAATGGCTGCCGTTTTGGGATTGGAAGATTCAATAGTGGAGGAGGTTTGCGAAAGTATAGATGGTGTTGTTGTAGCTGCAAACTACAATTGTCCTGGACAATTAGTTATTTCTGGCGAAGTAGAAGCAATTGATAAGGCTTGCGAGTTATTGACAGAAAAAGGAGCGAGAAGAGCTTTGAAACTTCCTGTTGGAGGAGCATTCCATTCGCCACTAATGTCTCCTGCCAAAGAAGAATTGCAAGCAGGAATTGAAGCGGCAAAGATTTCTGCCCCAATTTGTCCAATTTATCAAAATGTAACTGCAAAGGCAGAAACTGATCCAGTTGTGATTAAAGAAAATTTGATAAACCAATTAACTGGTGCGGTAAGATGGACACAAACAATGAATAATATGATTGAAGGAGGACTTACGGAAGTTATCGAAGTTGGTCCTGGTAAAGTATTGCAAGGTTTGTTTAAAAAAGTGGATCGTCAGTTCCCAACAAGTAGTTTGGAAATCTAGACTAAAGAGACTATTCTTTTCTTTTTATCCAATTAGGCACACTACTTTTGTAGCTATTGCTGTAATAATTGGAATCACCTGCTAGTAGCCTTATTCTTAGTTCTGCTGAGTCAGTTCCTTTGTAAATAGGTGTTTTGGTGTAAATATATTGCTTGGGTTTGATTTGATAATAAAAATCCCCAAGTTCTTCTTTTGTCACATTTTCGATGTCTATCCAGCCTTTTTCTTTTGTTTTTAATTGCTGAACAATTAGGGCGCATCCTCTGTGGAGAGGGAGTTGCATAGAGTTTAATTTAGCTGTATTTTCAATAATGACTGGATAGGCCATTATATAATTGGACTGGTTTTGTTTTCTTTTATGCACATTCATTTTGCTCTGTACAGAATCTAAAACAATAACGCGTAATTGAGCATGTTTGCCTTTTTTCCATCCCGATTTTTGGCTGTTTCTGTTTTTTTTAGCTGATAGGAATGGATCGTATATTTGATTGTATGCAAATGGAATAACAAGTGTAGATCTAGGGCTTATCTGATTTTTAGATTCTTTGTCAATGTCCATTTTGTAATACAATTCGTACGGAATTTTTACTTTTTCTTTCTTGCAACCGAATGAAAAAGCAAACAAAAATATTGCTATGACGTAAACATTTACTTTCATGATTTATAAGGAATAAGAAATAGAAGTTGTAGCAAGAGCAACTAGCATAATTGCTCCGTAAATGTACAAAATAGTTCCTTTTTTGTGTCTGTAAAATTTGGCTGTGATAATAGTTCCTAATGGAATCGAAATAAATGAAGCGGTGAGAAAAGCAAGTCCAACAATTCCCAAGCTGTTTTTTGTTCTGATTATCATTTTGTTTTTTCGGGTAAAAACTTTTTTTACGATTCCCTTTTTTGCCCTTCTCGCTTGAGTCATATTTATTAAATAAACCGAAAGATAGTAGCAAATGGTAGCTCCGGTAATTGCTCCAGATACACAAACAAAATAGGTTATTATAATTGTGTTGCCGTCTATCAATAAGGCTGTTGCTGGTGCAAACAGAAATTTAATCATCGACCAAAAAAAAATTCCAATATAAGGCAGTAACATGTTTTAAAGTTTAGGTCCGTAGGTTAGATCACCGGCATCTCCCAGTCCAGGAACAATGTAAGATTTACTGTTCAAGTGGGAGTCTATTTCTCCAATCCAGAAATCGGTATTTTCTGGAAAGAATTCTGTTATGGCTTTAAGGCCTTCTGGCGCAGCAACAACAGACAAGATATGAACTTTTTTAGGAGTTCCGTTTTTTAATGCAGCTTTGTATGCCAATATCATTGAGCTTCCAGTAGCAAGCATTGGGTCACACAATATTAATGTTTTTCCTTCGAGGGATGGGCTAGATAAATATTCAATTTCTACTTCAAACTCTTCTTCACTCTCGTGTTTTCTGTAGGCCGATATAAAACAGCTTTCTGCCTGATCAAAATAGTTGAGCACACCATTATGTAGAGGTAATCCTGCTCGCAATATCGTTGCAATTACTAACTCATCATTTATAGTTGTTACTGATTTACTTTCCAGTGGTGTGGTTATTTGTTGAGTAGAAAAATTCAATGTTTTACTCAGTTCGTAGGCCATGATTTCGCCAATTCTTTCAATATTTCTCCTGAATCTCATTGAGTCGTTTTGGATAGAAATATCTCTTATTTCTCGCATGAAAGAGCTGAGTACAGAATTGGTTTTGGTAAATTCAGTTATCATGATTTGAGAGGGTTTTGTTGGTCATTTTCTGACTCGTTATTTTTTTTGCCAGATGGATTGATAATGTGTAAATCTCTTTGAGGAAAAGGAATTGAAATTCCATTGTCTCTAAAACCTTTATCAATCATAAAACGCAAATCACTCTTGAGTATTTCAATCCTAAAAATCTCGGAGGTCCAAAAATACAATTCAAAAATTAATGCAGAATCACCAAAATCTTTAAATCCAACAAATCCCTTCCTGCTTTTGTTCACTAAAGAGTGGTTTTCCAGGCAATTCATTAAAATTTTGGCTACCAATTTGGTGTCACTTCCATAAGCAACACCCACTTCTATCTTGAATCTCATTATGTCATTGTGGTGGCTCCAGTTCGTTACATTTTCTGTAATAAACTTTTTGTTTGGCATAATAATCGTATAGTCGTCTCGAGTTATGAGCGTTGTGTTTCTCAAGGTTATTTTTTGAACTTTACCAATTGTATGGTCAACTTCTATAATATCGTCCGATTTTATTGTTCCATCAAATAGAATGATAACTCCAGAAATAAAATCTGTAAATAAACTTTGTAGCCCGAAAGAAATTACAACCAACACTGCACTAGCACTTACAATAATACTTGTTAGGTCTACTTTTAGAAACTGAAGGCAAATCAAAAAAGTAATGAATGAAATGATATATTTCTGTATTTGAATAAAAGAGTCTACCCTGCCTTTACTGTCAGCGTTTTTGTCCATAAACTTAAGCGTAAGGGCTTTGAGGACTTTTGTTATAACAAATGCAATGATTATTGTTATTAAAATAAAAAACAATGCTTTTACACGAATGATTTTTTCATTGCTGTCTCCGTAGGAAAATAGTATTTCATTAAAAAAATTAAGCACGATATTTTAGATTTACATGTATGCGAAATTAAGTAATATATGTCGGACTAGGAAATAAGTTCATTTTTCAAAATAGAAGAATTGGACCTATTGATTATCTCTTGCTGAAAGAGTGATTCCATCCTTTAAGAATTAATTTTTCAATGAACTTTCTGCTCTTTTGATTTTTAATGAATTCTTCTGCTTTCATGGCATCGGTTTTAGATTGAAACTCAATGGTCATTACAATTTCCTATGGTTGTCCTCTTTTTGTCCATTTTTTATTCAAATCCGAATTGTGCTGAATCACTTTGTTCTGTGGGTTTTGTGAGAATCCGATATAGAATTTATCAAGTTTGGCAGAGTATAAAATATAAGTGTAGAACATAAATTTAGAATTTGTGTAAAAGCAAAAAAGCCACTCCGATAAATCGAAATGGCTTGTCTTTTTGCTCCCCCTCAAGGAGTGTATACCCTTAAATTACTGGTGTCATTTCAAACCCCAATAAACCCCAATTTTACCGTTTAAATCCAACAAAAACAACAGTATTAAAAGTGTTAAGTTGATTCAGTTGAATTCAGTTAGATTCATTTAGATTCATAATTGGTACTAACAATGGTACTAACAATGGTACTAACAATTCAAATAATTACTATATTTGTTTATTCAAATGAACTACTTATGGCAACTGCAATTTTTAGGTTAAGAAACGACCAAACCGATAATTCCACTATTTACGTTTATTTATCAATCAAAAGAGGGAAACAATTTTTAATCTCAACTGGATTAACGATAAATCCTAAAGATTGGAAAGCAACATCAAAAAGTTTAACGGGGTTTCCTAAGAACGTGAACAGCCCTAACATTAAAAATCTTAAAACCGACTTGCTCAAATTAGAAAGTCATTTGTTAAGTGAAGTAAACAAAGCATATGCAAATGGAGTATCTTTTAATTCAAACTGGGTAAAAGAACAAATTAATACTTGTTTTGATAGACAAACACAATCAGATATTCAAGAACAAAAAAATAAGATTGAAACAAATAAATTAACGGTACAAACTCAATTCTATATAGAAGATGCTCCTACTTATATTCACAGAGGGGGAAAGGTTGGTTTATCTGAAAATAGAATCAAGGCACTAACCAATTTCAAAAAGATAATTGAAGATTTTGAAACAGAAATGAAAACGACTGTATATCTAAGGAATGTTGATTTTGAATTTGAAAAAAAGTTTAATAAATGGATTTTAGAAATAAGGAACTACGCACCGAATTATGGGGGTTCTATAATTAGAGATTTAAAAGCAGTAGGGAATTACGCAAAGAAGAAAGGGGTTGAGGTTAGTCCTCATATTGCATATATCCATAAATACAAACAACAAAAATCGGATAAAATTATTCATACATTTTCATTTGCTGAATTAGAAGTTTTAGAGAACTTACAGATAGATAACGAAAGACTGGATAATGCTCGAAAATGGATAATATTCGGGTGCAATATCGGCCAAAGAGTTGAGGACTTGATTAACATTACTTTGAAAAACTTTGTTGCTATCAATGACAAAAAATATATTGAACTAACCCAAGACAAAACAAAAAAAGAGGTTTTAATCCCTATCACTAAACAATGTGAAAGAATACTAAAAACGGGTTTGCCTTACAAAGTATCACAACAAAAATTGAATAAATACATCAAAGAAGTTTGTAAACTTGCTGAAATCAACGAGGTAGTAAAAGGAGATTTATACGACAAAAACAAAAAGAGGAAAGTAAGAGGTTTGTATCCAAAATACAAATTGATAACCTCGCATAGTTTTAGACGTTCTTATGCAACTAATAATTATATTGATATTCCTACTCCAGTTATTATGGAGATAACTGGGCATAGTAAGGAAAGCACCTTTTTAGAGTATATAAATAAGCCAGTTGACAAAACAAGAAACGCAAATCTAATGTTGGAACTTATGGAACTTGCAGAGCAGAAACGAGCTAAGAAAAAGGAAACCAACAGAAATACACACCCAAGTAGCAATTGAACATATTCAAAAGATAAAAAGTCCGATTGATTTACTTACTTTAGTAGAAAGACATATCGGGAATAAAATACAGTGTGTTTTATCCGGTTGTTGGCAATAATTAATGACTAAATTTAACGTTATCAGAATAATAAACCAAAAATAGAAACACAATGAAAAACCTATTGAAATTTATCGGATTAGCATTTTTGACAATCACATTAGCTTTTACAACTGTTGACAAAAAGACAATTGTAATTGACGTGAGTCACGGTGGGCAAGATAACGGAGCAACGGTAAACGGATTTAACGAAAAAGAAATCGCGCTTAATATTGCTAATAAAATCAAGGAATTGAATAAAAATTCTAATGTGGAAATTATCTTAACAAGAGATTCAGATAAATTCTTATC
>JAHEIE010000061.1 GCA_024639505.1 Crocinitomicaceae bacterium | reverse complement strand
GTAAGCCAAGTTGTAAGGAATAAACAATTCCCACTTACTTCCCAAAGACATTAATTGCAATGCTTCTGTCCATCCAGGAATTACTCTGTTTACTGGAAACTCAGTTGGTTCTCCTCTATCTACAGAGCTATCGAACACTGTTCCGTCAATTAAAGTTCCGTGGTAGTGAGTAGATACAATATCCGTTGCAGCTGGTTTTGCTCCTTTTCCATCTTTGATGATTCTGTATCTCAATCCACTTGGTAAAGTTACAACATCTTCTTGAGCAGTTTTTTCAGCTAAAAACGCTTCACCTTTTGCAATGTTTCCTGCAAACTGTTCTTTTTGAGCAGCCATAATGTTCTCTTTTTCAGATTCCATTATTTTCATCGCTACTTTTTCTCCATCTGCTTTAGAAACTAACTCAGGATTCCCCATGAATCCATCTTCTAATCCTTTGTAGAAAGCAAGTTCAGAGTAATATTTATTGAAACCATTCCCAGTTAATCCACCAGCAATATCAGTTCCTAAAAAATAACTAATACTATCTTTCATGCTTGCCAATGAAGTGAAATCATTGATAGAAGTTGGCTCAAAAGTAAAAGCAGTAGTATCGCTCTTAATTTTGTTCAAATTTGCCATAATCAGGCTGTTTCCATCTTCTTTTGACAACATCAGTTCACCTCCAGAAAATCCATCATTCAAACCTTTGTTGAAAGATCCTGCAGAGAATAATCTGTCGATGTTGTTTGTTTTGAAGTTTTGAGCAATATCTAACCCGATGAAATAACTTACGCTATCTGCTTGAGTAGAAATAGCCTCAAATCCTTCTGCCATTGAAGTACTAGATTTCTTTGAGCAAGAAGCTAAAGCTATCGCTGACAAAGAAATAACAACTGCTATTTTTTTCATTTGTTTTGTTTTTAATTGTTTGTTTATTTTTCTATTCCTAATAATTCAACTTCAAAAATCAAAGTTGAGTGAGGTTGAATAGCTCCTTGTCCTCTTTCTCCGTATGCCAAATGAGAAGGAACGAATAATCTCCATTTACTTCCTACTGGCATCAATTGTAATCCTTCTGTCCATCCGCTAATTACTCCATTCAATGGGAACGAAATTGGTTCACCTCTTTGAACTGAACTATCGAATACCGTACCGTCAATTAACGTTCCGTGGTAATGTGTTTTTACTGTATCTGTTTCGGCTGGTTTGTCTCCATTTCCTTCAGTCATTATTTCGTACTGAAGTCCACTTGGCAATGTTACAACTCCTTCTTTCTTCTTGTTTTCTGCCAAAAACTCTATTCCTGCTTTTGCTTGTACCTCAGCCATTTCTCCTTGTAATTTACCAAAAAATTGTTGCAAGTTCATTTGTGCTTCATCACTTTTAATTGCTAGGTCTTTTCCTTCAAAAAAATCTGAAATTGCTTGTGCAAACACTTCTCCGTTTACTTCTTTCAGCCCTTGCTCAGCCAGACTCTGACCAATATTTACTCCTAAACTGTAACTAATTTTGTTTACCTCGTTGTTTAAATCCATTCGGTTTATTTTTCTATGTTTTATTTTACAATTTCTATTAATTCTATTTCGAAAATCAGTGTGCTGTAAGGAGGAATACTTCCTTGTCCTTGCGCTCCATAAGCCAATGTATGAGGAATATACAATTCCCATTTACTCCCTGCTGGCATCAATTGCAGAGCTTCTGTCCAACCTTTGATCACTTGAGTTACACCAAATGTAGCAGGCTGTCCTCTATCCACAGAACTATCAAATTTCTTGCCATCAATTAAAGTTCCTGTGTAATGAGTTGTTACCTTGTCAGCAGTAGTTGGTTTTTCTCCCTGGCCTTCTTTTATTATTTTGTATTGCAATCCGCTAGGAAGAGTTACTACACCCTCTTTCTTAGAATTTTCTTCCAAGAATTTTGCTCCTTCTGCTGTTTGCTTTTCTATCATTTTGGTTTGCAACTCACCAAAATAGGCTTGCAAAGTTTGCTGAGCTTCTTGCATTTCTACTTTAGTTCCTTTTCCCTCAAATTTATCATTGATTCCGGCAGCCATTGCATCGGCATCAATTTCGGTCATTCCTTGATTTTGAATACTTTCAGCCACATTTATACCCAAAGAATAACTTATTTTAGTCATTTTATTAGATAAATCTACTTCTTTGGCTTTTTCCATTTCTTTTTTCAAAGCCATGTTTTCTTGCTCAAGAGCTGTGTACTTCTTTTTGCTTACTACGCATGATGCAAGTAATAAAGTTGCTGTTCCTAAAATTAAAATATTCTTATTCATAATTATTTAGTTTAAGTGTTTTCCTAATGAATCGTTGAAAGTTGTTTTCATAGATGAAATTTCTCCCCAATTTTCTCCATCCACAACCACATCTTTGGCAGTAGTTTCTCCCAATAAGCTAAATGGAGTCTCTGTTTCGGACATGAATTCAATAAATTTCTCTTTGTTTTCTTCCGCTACAGTAACTACAATTCTACTTTGAACCTCTCCAAACAAGAAAGCGTCTTTTCTCAATTCGCTGTCTGTTGCTACATCAAACCCCATATTGTTCACAAATCCCATTTCGGCAAGTGTCACAAACAATCCTCCGTCTGCACAATCGTGAGCAGCGTTAATCAATCCGTTTTCGATTAGTCCTTTAGTTGCATTTTGCAATTCAAATTCTTCTTCCAAATCAAAATAAGGTGCTGTAGATTCTTTTATTCCTAAAATATTTGCCAAATATTCCGAACTAGAAATATCGTTCATTGATTTCCCTAACAAGAAAATTGAGTCTCCTTCATTTTTAAAATTAAGAGTCATCACTTTATCTTTGTCTGGCACAATTCCTATCATCCCGATAGTTGGTGTTGGAAATACTGGAGTTTCTACTCCATCAATTTTTGTTTGGTTGTAAAAACTTACGTTTCCTCCAGTTACAGGAGTTTTAAACTTTCTACATGCGTTACTCATTCCTTCAATAGCTCCTACAAACTGCCAGTATGATTCTGGGTTGTATGGATTTCCAAAGTTCAAGCAATTTGTAATTGCAGAAGGAATTCCTCCGGAAACCACAATATTACGAGCTGCTTCCGAAACAGCTATTTCTGTTCCTTTTACAGGGTCTGCATTTACGTATCTCGAGTTACAATCTACTGTCATGGCCAAAGCAGTATTGGTTCCTTTCACATTTACAATTCCAGCATCAGATGGCGCATTTGTGCTCATGTTTTTGGTTCCCACCATTGAATCGTATTGCTCATAAATCCATCGTTTTGAAGCAATGTTTGGCATAGAAATCAATTTCATTGCTGTTTCTTTCAAATCTGATGGTTCTTTCACCGAATTGATGTCAAACTTTTTGTATTCTTGGAAGTATGCTGGCTCTTTAAATTCTCTGTCGTACACTGGAGCTCCACCACCCAAAATTAATGGCTCAGCAGGAGTAGTTGCTATCAATTCTCCGTTCTCGTAATAATTAAGAATTCCTCCTTTTGTTACTTCTCCAATCTGAACACAGTTCAAATCCCATTTATCAAAAATATCTTGAACTATTTTTTCTTTTCCTTTGTGAGCCACAACAAGCATTCTTTCTTGCGACTCGGACAATAAAATTTCATAAGGCTGCATGTTAGGTTGTCTAGTTGGCACTTTTTCTAGCCAAATATCCATACCAAATCCTTCTTTTCCACTCATTTCTGAAGTAGAACAAGTAATTCCGGCTGCTCCCATATCTTGCATTCCTACAATGGCATCTGTTTCAGCCAATTCTAGTGTTGCTTCTAATAATAATTTTTCTTGAAATGGATCTCCTACTTGCACCGCAGGCAAATCATTCACTGAATCTTCTGTAATGTCTTTGGATGCAAAAGCTGCTCCATGAATTCCATCTTTTCCTGTTGCAGAACCTACAATAAACACTGGATTTCCTTCTCCGTAAGAGGTTGCAGAAATTGTTCCGCCTACTTTCATGATTCCAGCAGAAAATGCATTTACGAGCGGATTTGTGTTGTAAGATTCATCAAAAAACACTTCTCCTCCCACGATTGGAATTCCAAACGCATTTCCGTAATCTCCAATTCCTTTAGAAACTCCTTTTACCAACCATTTTGTTCTGGCTTCTTCAATGTTTCCAAATCTTAATGAATTGAGTTGAGCAATTGGTCTTGCTCCCATCGTAAAAATATCTCTGTTGATTCCTCCTACTCCAGTAGCGGCTCCTTGGTAAGGCTCTAGTGCAGATGGGTGATTGTGTGATTCTATTTTAAAAGCACAAGCCAATCCATTTCCAATATCCACCAAACCAGCATTTTCCTCACCCGCTTCAACTAGCATGTGATCGCCTTCTTTTGGAAGAGTTTTCAAATATTTAATCGAATTCTTGTAAGAACAGTGCTCACTCCACATTACCGAGTAAATACTCATTTCGGTAAAATTTGGAGTTCTCCCCAAAATTTCTTTGATTTTGTCGAATTCTTCAGGTAGTAAGCCTAATTCAACTGCTTGTTCTAGCGTGGCAATTCTTGTAGATGCTTTTGACATGTGTTTTGCGATGAAATTTTAAGGTACAAAACTACGGATTTTATCGGGAATTTGAAAGTGAAATTTTCAAGTCCATTGGATTCCTTTATCATAATTTCAATTGACCTTATTCTTAGAACTTGTTTCATTGAAACTTTTACTAAAATAAAACACAAAACTTTTTATTAAACACCATAAATTCAACTCAAAAACTATCTCCTCTTTTTTCTTCCTTTTGCTGTCTGCTTGTGCTTTTCAGCCAGCCATTTCGGTTTATTTCCCGAAGGATTTCCACCTTTCTTTTTACCAGAAAACTCGCTTCTTGAAGATTCTTTGTTATTGCCTCCTGGTCTTCCGAGGAGTTTATCTAACAAATCAAAACGTTTTGCTTTCGTTAATTGGCTCTTGATCCAGGGATGATTTTCTTTTTTATACCAAAAGAAAAAACGGTGCTGATTTTGCTTTTCTTCCTTGGTTTTTGGAGTAAAATAAGGCTGCATCGTGTAAGGATGAATTCCTGCATAATAGATCACAGTTGCCACTGTCATTGGAGTTGGTGTAAAATCCTGAACTTGTTCTAGTTGAAAACCCATGTCTTTGGTCTCAGCTGCCAAGTTTGCCATGTCCTCTTCTTTACATCCTGGGTGCGAAGAGATAAAGTATGGTATCAATTTTTGTTTCAAATTGAATTTCTTATCAATCTTGTCGTATTTTTCTTTAAAAGAATGAAAATGCTTAAAATCTGGTTTACGCATCAACTTCAAAGTATCAGGAGCAGTGTGCTCTGGAGCTACTTTTAATCTCCCCGATACATGGCGAGTTTGGAGTTGCTCCATATACTCTTCCATTTCTTTTACATCCCCATTTTTGTTGTAAGTTTCGGTCAATAAATCGTATCGAATTCCCGAACCAATAAATGCCTTTTTGATTTTGGGATTAGCGTCTACCTTTTTATACAGTTCTGTCATAGGTTTGTGACTCGTATCCAAATTACTACAAACAACCGGGTGAATACAGGAAGGACTTACACATTTGTCGCAAATGGATTGCACTTTCCCTTTCATTTTGTACATGTTAGCTGATGGCCCAGCCAAATCGGATAAATATCCTTTAAAATCAGGCATGGAAGCTACCTTATCTACTTCTTTCAAAATAGATTCTTCACTTCGGCTCGCAATAAACTTTCCTTGGTGAGCCGAAATGGTACAAAAACTACATCCTCCAAAACAACCCCTGTGAGTATTCACAGAGAATTTAATCATTTCGTAAGCCGGAATAGCTCCACGTTTATTGTATTTTGGATGTGGCAATCTTGTGTAAGGTAAATCAAAACTTGCATCAATTTCCGTTTCCGTCATGGTATCGTATGGCGGATTGATAATCAAATTCTTACCTTTTACTTCTTGAATAATTCTGTCTGCAATCAGTTTGTTAGATTCTTGCTCTACATGTTTGAAATTACCGGCATATTTTCGCTTGTCTTTCAGACACTCTTCATGAGAATGAAGCGTTAAATCTTCCCAATTTTTATTTTTTGGAATTCCATCTTTTTTGGGTCGCAAATATGCCGTTTGCGGAACCATTGTAAGCTGATGAAAGGGAACTCCTTTTTTCAGCATTTGAAGAATTTCTTTCAAAGCTTTTTCTCCCATTCCGTAAACTAATAAATCTGCTCCAGAATCTTCTAGTATTGTGGGCATCAATTTATTACTCCAATAATCGTAATGAGTTACTCTTCTCAATGAGGCTTCAATACCTCCGATTAACAAAGGAACATCTGGATAAATGTCTTTTATTATTTTACTGTACGTTACTACTGCATAATCGGGTCTAAAACCTGCTTTTCCTCCTGGAGTGTAAGCATCTGTAGATCGCAAACGAAGATTTGCAGTATAATGGTTTACCATGGTATCCATACAACCAGAAGTCACACCAAAGAAATATTTGGGTTTACCCATTTTTTTAAAATCTCTTAAATCGTCTTTCCAGTTGGGCTGAGGAATAATTGCTATTCTAAACCCTTCTCTCTCAATTAATCTTCCAACTACGGCCGTCCCAAATGCAGGATGATCCACATAAGCATCGCCCGAAATAAGGATAACATCAAGCTCTTCCCAACCTCTTTTTTCAACCTCTTTTTTGGTGATTGGCAACCACGATTCTATGGGTAATCTTTCTTCCATGCGACAAAGATAAGTGAAAAAAGGTTGCTCTGTTACAAATTTCCTGACTACTCAATTATTCCTCTTTTGTTTTTGTTTGGCGCATCTCCTTACATTTTTATACCAAAATCATCTTGTTTTCGTTATTTTTGTCCTGATGATAAAAAATGGACTTCTATATTGCGCATTGTTTCTCAGTTTGGTGAGTTGCAAAATCAACTATTCTGCTCAAGGAGGTCCTATTGATCCGAACTTAAAAACGATTTCTATCGATCAGTTTACGAATCAAGCTTCATTGGGGCCTTCTACAATTGGTTTTACTTTTACTGAAAAATTGAGAGATTTATTCCAATCGCAAACCAAACTAGAACTTATTTCGAGCAATGGAGATTTAAGCTATGAAGGCACAATTTCTAGCTACACAATTCAACCTATTTCTGTACAAGGAAACCAAACAGCTGCTCAAAACAGATTGACAATCGCTGTAAAGGTTACATTTGTGAATCAAATTGATGAAAAAAAGAATTTTGACCAATCATTCACTCGATTTGCAGATTATGCAAGTTCAAGCGACATTGGATCCATTCAAGATAGATTGATTGAAGAAATTTTTGATCAAATCACGCAAGATATTTTCGATAAAACTTTAGGAGATTGGTAACTAAGTCAGATTTCATACAATGGATACAAAGTCCTTTTTCTATAGAAGAAGGTTCTGTTTCTGAATTGGAAAATTTACTGAAAGAATATCCTTATTCGAGTAATTTATCCTTTCTATTAGCAAAAAGCTACCACACTCAAGAAAACGTATTATTTGAAGCCCAACTAAAACAAACGGCTATTTCTGCTCCCAACAGAGAAGCCTTGTACTCATTTATTCATTCTGAAAAGAAAGAAGGATTGGCTCCAGAAGTTTCTGCAGCAATTGAAGAAACAGAAATAGTGGCCGAAATAATTATTGATAACAAAACAGAAAGTACTGAGGCTGAAAAAGAAACGACTGAAGAGAAAACGAGTCCTACAAAGCATATAGAAAATCTTGTTTCTGAGAAAAAAGAAGCTATTGAAAGCTCGGAAAATGCTCAACTAGAAAAACTAATCCTGTCTAGCGCAATGAGTACTGTTTCTTTACTGGATGAAGAAGAAACTGAAAAAGAAAGCACTGAAAACCTAGACGAGGAAATAGCTGTATCTGAGTATAAAAACGAAGAAGAAAACACTTCTTCTCCTTCCAGTTTTTACGATTGGCTGGCTCCTTCTGAAACTAAAATTGAGAAAAAATTAAGTCCCGAAATAACGAAAAAACCTAGCATAGAACAGCTTGTAGATAAATTTATTGCAGAGAGAAAAACTGACTCAAGCCATATAAAACTGAACAAAAACGAGCCTAAAAAAGTATTTTATTCTCCGGTCAAAGTAGCAGGAGAGAGTCTTTTGGAAAAAGATAATTTTGCGACCGAAACACTAGCCAGAATTTATCAAAGTCAAGGACTAGCCGAAAAGGCAATAGGAATTTATGAGCGTTTAAGTTTGAAAAATCCAGAAAAAAAAGCTTACTTTGCTGACCTAATTACGAAAATTAGAGAAAACGAACAAAATTAAACCTTAATATAATGAGCACTTTAGTCTTTATTTTATCCATCATTGCAGCAGTTTTGTTGATGCTGGTTATTCTTATTCAAAACCCAAAAGGAGGAGGAATTGATTCAACTTTTGGATCTGCAAACCAACTTGGTAGTGTAAAGAAAACAAACGATGTAGTAGAAAAAGCTACTTGGTACTTAGCTATATTTATTGTAGTTCTTGCTCTTGGTTCTTCTATGATTATTGGAACTCCTGGAGCTGAGGAAGTTTCGACTGAAACAAGAATTGACCAAAACTACAGAAACACTTTGCAAACGCAAACTCCAATTGTTACTCCAGGCGAGAACAATTAACTCGAAAAATATTTAGAAAAAAAACTCGCTAGATCCCTAGCGAGTTTTTTTGTGTCTACTTTTTTCTGTTATACATTAAAACGGAAATGCATGATGTCGCCATCTTCTACCACATATTCTTTTCCTTCTACTCCCATCTTCCCCGCTTCTTTCACTTTGGCTTCAGAACCAAACTGAATAAAATTATTGTATTTAATTACCTCAGCTCTGATAAATCCTTTTTCGAAATCGGTATGGATAACACCGGCTGCTTGTGGTGCTGTCATTCCTTTTGTAATAGTCCAAGCTCTTACCTCTTTTACTCCGGCAGTAAAATAAGTGCTCAAATTCAATAATTTGTATGCGCTCGTAATCAGTTTATTTACTCCTGGCTCTTCCAATCCCATATCTCCCAAAAACTCTTGGCGATCTTCATACGAATCTAGCTCATTGATGTCGGCTTCGATTGCCGCACCCAAAAACAAAACCTCTGCATTTTCAGAAGAAACTGCCTCTCTTACTTGATCCACATATTTGTTTCCTTCGCTCACAGACCCTTCATCTACATTACATAAATACAATACTGGCTTGGTGGTGAGCAATTGTAAATCTTTCACAAATTTAACATCGTCTTCCGCTTCCACAATAACTTCTCTTCCAGATTTTCCAGCTTCTAATTTTTCTTTCAATTGAGTTAAAATAGCATGCTGACGAACTGCAGTTTTGTCTCCCGAAGCTGCTGCTTTTCCCAGAGATTTAATTTTTAATTCTACTGCTTCTAAATCTTTCAATTGAAGTTCAATGTCAATGATTTCTTTGTCTCTTACTGGGTCTACACTTCCATCTACGTGAACAATGTTATCGTCATCAAAACATCTCAAAACATGGATAATCGCATCAGTTTCGCGAATATTTGCCAAAAACTTATTTCCTAATCCTTCTCCTTTACTCGCTCCTTTTACTAATCCTGCAATGTCAACTATTTCGATAGTTGTAGGCATTACTCTTTCTGGATTCACTAGTTTTTCGAGTTCTGTGAGCCTCTTATCTGGCACCGAAATAGTTCCCAAGTTTGGTTCTATCGTACAAAAAGGAAAGTTTGCCGATTGTGCTTTCGCATTCGATAAACAATTAAATAGTGTTGATTTCCCTACATTGGGAAGCCCAACAATTCCGCATTTTAATGCCATAAGTTCAAAATTTTTACAAAAATACGGTAATTAACCGAAACTACGTAAAGTCTTTGCATTTTCATTTTAAAGGAATTCTGCTTATTCATGTCAGTTTAAATTCATGTCAGTTTTTTGACAACCCTATATGCTGTAAAAGCAATGTTTACTCTAGCCTATATTTATCAATTTGTGTCATTTTATGACTTTTTGTTCTTTTTAAAATTGATTATATTGAGATAAGTTTGATTAAAACACTCGTATTATGAAACAATTCTTCCTTTTAGCCCTTTTGTTATTCAGTTTTTACTTTTTGACGCTTTCCCAAGAAGTTGCTTTCAATATTGGTATAGGTACGTCAACTTTCACAGAAAAAACGCCAGACAATACTTCTCTTCAAGACCCAAAATTTTCACTGAATACAGGAATTGGAATTCGACATGCTCTAACCAAAAGAATTTCCTTGTATTCTGGGGTTCAAATTAATGTGAAAAGAAGTGGTTTTTCCTACAATGAGTATAAAACTAATTATGAATTTGAATACAATTCAAAATCTAGTCTTTTTAGTGCATCTATACCAATAACTTTAAACTACGATATACCACTTGGAAAAAATAGGATACAACTCGGAGCTGGAGGTTTTTTGGGTGTTAATATATTTGCCACCCAAAAATACAATTGGAAGCTTACTCTCGATGGTGAGACTTATTACAATCTTGGTAGCGGAAATCTAAAATTCAAAGACCAAGCTGAGGGAGATGAAATCTATGATATCAGACGAATAGACATTGGCTTAAAATGGTCAATTTCCTACAACTTAAAAAGAATTTCACTTCGATTAGACTCAGAATATGGACTTAGGAATTTATCTCAATATGAAAATAGCGTAGGTCAACTTTTAACTCGTTCTCTTTGGCTAAGCGTTTCTATTCCTCTTAATTCTGAGATGAAACAAGAATAAAGATGAATTACGGTAAATAAATTACTCTGCTACTTCTAATTCATCAGGAAGTTCATTTACTGCATCTTCCAGATCAATTGTATTCTCTTTTTCTGCCTGACCTTGGCATCGGCTGCACAATTCCGAGATCTTTTTCATTGCTTTAGCTACACCTACAGTTCCTTCAAATATTTCGTCAGTTCTGTCGCTGTTTATGTAGCCACAAGTATTGTAAAGGTGATATTTTTTTCCAGATTTGGTCCAATACACAAAATCTTGCCCAGTAAGGGTTTCTACCAATCTTGTTTCCTCTGTATATTGCTCTACAGAAGCTGGATTAAAATCAATTCCTGTTCCAACTCCTATTAACAAAGCAGCACCAGCAATTGCA
>JAHEIE010000116.1 GCA_024639505.1 Crocinitomicaceae bacterium | reverse complement strand
ATCAACGAAGTGGGGTTTGGAATTTTGCAAGCCACCCGAACAAGAATATCCAAAACCGAATACATCTCTTGTCCGTCTTGCGGAAGAACTTTGTTTGATTTGCAAGAAACTACTGCTAAAATTAGAGCCAAAACAAGCCATCTCAAAGGATTGAAAATTGGAATAATGGGCTGTATCGTAAATGGCCCAGGAGAAATGGCCGATGCAGATTACGGATATGTTGGAACCGGAAAAGGTAAAATCACTTTGTATAAGGAAAAGACAGTCGTGAAAAAAAACATTCCAGAAGTGGACGCTCTAGACGAATTAATAGGATTGATTAAGGAATACGGAGATTGGGTTGAGGCTAAAGAGCTCGCATAAATTCCGCCAAGGTTATTCCGTCTGTGTTTCTTAGCGAAAGAATATTATCCGTGATAGAATAATCGTAAGCCTGACTTAGGTTTTTTGTAAAAAGGTCAGAATACTTCATTATTTCTGGAGCGCACATTCTTTTTGTTTGTACAATTCCGCCCATTTTAAAAGTCGCGACTGATTGCTTATTTATTGAACCGTTAATTTGATTACAACCATCCGTTCCACTCAATTGATTTCCGAGAATTTCTATAAACCCCTCAAAACTATTTAAATCATTTGATGGAATTCCAAGGATCTTAGAAGGCATCCATTTGCCATCCAATTGTTCGTTTGGCAATGCAACCGAATCAATCACTTTCACAAGAATTCTTTTGATAGAGGAAGCATCAGCAGGAACTTCATTCGCTTTTAGCTGTATTTGCTTAATAATTAGTTTCTTTCGAGTGCCAGGTTCAAAAGTAAACCCTTCAATTCCATCGTGTAAATTTGTCCAAGAATTTTCAGAAACAGTATCGTTTTCTTGAATTTGCAAACAACGCATTGGTCCAATTCCCATGCAAGATTCGGTAAAAGAATAGACCCAAATTATTTTCTCGTCTGGTGCCAAACTCTGTTTAGGTTCAGAATGAGGATTACGAATTTTGGCAACGCAACCTGCGAGTACAAGAATTAAATAAGGGCAAAAATAAGTTTCATAGTATTAGTTTTTAAAGTCTCAACAACAAGAATTTTAGTATTCCAAATTCTGTTGAGTCAATCAATATTGAAAAGTTAGGTTACAAAAGTGCATAAAAACCCTCGATTTGCTTTGATATCTGTCAGAATTAACTAAGTATTTGCATCAATTGTAAACAATTCGACTACCTTTGCACAAAATTTACATTAAATTACATGTCACAAGAAATTAAAAACATTGCCATCATTGCCCACGTAGATCACGGGAAAACTACGCTAGTAGATAAAATGATTTTGGCAGGAAAATTATTCTCAGATCACGAAACTCCAGGAGAACTAATCATGGATAACAACGATTTGGAAAGAGAAAGAGGAATTACAATCCTTGCCAAAAACGTATCCGTAAACTACAAAGGAGTAAAAATCAATATCATTGATACACCAGGACACAGTGACTTTGGAGGAGAGGTAGAGCGTGTAATGAACATGGCAGATGGAGTTTTGTTGTTGGTAGATGCTTTTGAAGGGCCAATGCCACAAACAAGATTTGTGATGCAAAAGGCAATTGAGGCTGGATTGAAGCCAATTGTTGTTGTAAACAAAGTAGACAAAGAAAACTGTACACCAGATATCGCATACGAAAATGTATTTGATTTGATGTTTAGTGTTGGAGCAAGCGAAGAGCAATTAGATTTTCCAGTAATATATGGATCTGCAAAGAACGGATGGATGAGTACAGATTGGCAAAAGCCAACTGAAGACATTACTCCATTGTTGGACTGTGTATTAGAAAACATTCCAACTCCAGTATTTGACGAAGGAAACACTCAATTATTGATTACTTCTCTTGATTATTCTGCTTACGTAGGTAGAATCGCAGTGGGAAGATTGCAGAGAGGTACTATCAAGGAGGGACAAAATATTTCACTGGTAAAAAGAGATGGTAGCATCGTAAAGTCTAAAGTAAAAGAGATTTTTGTATTCGAAGGAATGGGGAAATTGAAAGTTACTGAAGTGCAAACAGGAGATATTTGTGGAATTGTAGGAGTAGAAGGATTTGAAATTGGTGATACAATTGCTGATTTCGAAAACCCAGAAGCTTTACAAACAATTAAGATTGATGAGCCAACAATGAGTATGTTGTTTACAATTAACAACTCTCCGTTTTTTGGTAAAGAAGGCAAGTTTGTTACTTCAAGACACATTAAAGATAGATTGGACAAAGAGCTTGAGAAAAACTTGGCATTACAAGTAAAGGATA
>JAHEIE010000050.1 GCA_024639505.1 Crocinitomicaceae bacterium | reverse complement strand
AAACTGTAATGATAACAATGTTCTTTCTGACCCTCTGTTTATGTTGGAAGGAAAAATTCAGATTCAAGGATTTTCATATCACCAATATGGTACACATTATATCATAGCCGACTCTACTTATTATGCTTTGAAAAGTGACTTATTTAACTTGGATAGCTTTGTAGATATTGACACATTCATCATTGGAAAAAAAATACCTGGATATCCTTTAAATATAGGAATTGATCCAGATTACCTGGAAGTTATAGATTTTAAATAAAATGACTACATCCTCAGAAATAAAACTTACAGTTGACGAAATTTGGGCCATTCTCGATACGATTCCAGATCCCGAGGTTCCCGCCATTACAATTGTTGAATTAGGGGTAGTTCGTAAGGTTTCTATTGATAAGGACGAAGTAACAGTGAACATAACTCCTACCTATAGCGGGTGTCCTGCGACCGAGAGATTCAAGCAAGATATAAAAGATTTCTTGAAAATAAATGGAATAGACAAAGTGAATCTCGTCATGCAATATTCGCCAGCCTGGACCACAAACTGGCTTTCTGATGAAGCTAAGGAGAAATTAAGAATCTATGGAATAGCTCCACCCATTGATGGAACGGAAGACAAAGGATTTCTTTTTCAGAGTGGACCCAAAGTAGTTCCATGTGTAAAGTGTAATTCTGAAAACACTGAATTGAGCAGTCAATTTGGGTCTACCGCATGCAAAGCTCTTTATAAATGCAAAGATTGTCTTGAGCCATTTGAATACTTCAAATGTATTTAATCTCAGGAATCTTCTTCTATCCAAGAATCATCAATTACATCGTAATCTGTCGATTTCTTGTTTTTAGACCATTTTCTATCGAGGTAAGAATGAACTAACCAAACAACTGTGCCACCCATAAAGTAACCTACAATTTCGAGGGCAAATACATTCATGTTTTGAACATTATAGCCAGAAAGTGCCATAATCAATCCCATTAAAAAAGACAAAACAAAGAGACCAACTAAAAACACAACAATTCCGAGAACTGCAAAAGCAGTTGGATTTTTTTTATGTTTTTCGGCTAGTCTTTTGAAAAGAATTCCCACATAAACCAAAACTAAAATTATCAATATCATACATTAGTGTTTTTTGTTGCTACTAAAAATGCAAAGTTTTTAGGTCATTACGAAACTTTGTTTGAAATAAAACTGGGAGGAGTCCGAGAATTTGTTGTCATTTTTGTAACTTGATTCTTCAATTTACACAAGAAAAATCAATTGGAGAATTTAAAAAATTTCATCGTTTACAAATCATCTGCTGGATCGGGTAAAACATATACCCTAGTTAGAGAATTCCTTAGAATTGTAATTGAATCGGATGATTCTACTCGATACAGGAATATACTTGCTATCACTTTTACCAACAAGGCTGCTGCTGAGATGAAGGAAAGAGTTCTGGATAATTTAAAAAACCTGTCCGAAGAAAAGGATTCTAATCTTTTATTGGATTATGCCAAGGAATTTGGAATAGAAAAAGACATAATTAAAACCAAAGCACGTAAAATCTTACAATCTGTATTGCATAATTACAGTGATTTAAAAATCCTAACGATTGATAAGTTTACCCACAGAATTATAAGAGCATTTGCCAAAGATCTTAATTTAAGTGCAGATTTTGAAATAGAAATGGATTCTGATGTGATTTTGAAAGAATCTATTGATTTACTTATTTCAAAGGCTGGAAAAGATGAAGAGCTTTCGGTAGTTCTTTTGGATTATTTGAACAGTAAGATTGATGATGAAAAGAATTGGAAAATAGAAGATGACCTATTCAATTTTGCTAAAGAATTACTAAAAGAAGACAATGATTATTTCTTGGAGTCTTTAAAACAAATGGAGAATGAAGCATTGAAAAAATCTAAGTCATTTGTATTATCTAGAAAAAAAGAATTGGAAACGGAAGTTTCAAAAGCTGCAAAATCTCTACTTGATTTACTGGAGAAAAACGGCATAGAATCTACTGATTTTGCAGGACAAACTATTTTTAACTTTTATAAAAAAATAAGTGAAGGAGAATTTGATTCGCTTACGAAACCTTTTTCTAAAAGACTACAAGACGCATTATATGAGGACAAATGGCTAGTAGGAAAAGCGAGTACAACAGCAAAAGCCAACATAGGATTAATTCAGGAAGAATTGAAAAACATGCACAATGAAATTACCGATGTGGCTGGCGAATTCTTTTTATTCCGACTTTTGTCCGAAAACAGTTACAATGTATTTCTTATTAAGGAAATAGTAGAATCAATTTCATCTATAAAAGAAGAAGGAAACATCTTGATGATTTCGGATTTCAATAAACTGATAAGTACTGAAATTAAAAATCAAATTGCTCCATACATTTATGAAAAAATAGGAGAACGTTACAAAAACATCATGATTGATGAGTTTCAGGACACAAGTGTAATGCAATGGCACAACCTTATTCCTCTTATAGACAATTCACTTTCTGTGGGTCAAAAAACATTGCTCGTAGGAGATGCCAAACAGGCTATTTATAGATTCAGAGGAGGAAAAGTTGAGCAATTTGTGTCTTTGCCACACATTATTGACAAAAAAGATGACGAACTATTGGAGGAGAGAGAGCTAGCGATGGTAAACAACCATCGACCAGAAAAACTAGAGACAAACTACCGTTCGCACGAACAAGTAATCCAATTTAATAATTGGTTTTTTGAAGGTTTAAAAAAATTCTTGCCCGAAAACAATCAAAAAATATATGATTTTCATTCTCAACTGACTAATAAAAAAAATGAAGGCTTGGTAGAAGTTTCTTTTTTGGATGGTGAAAAAGAAGAACTTGATGAATTAAACCTAGAAAAAATAAAACTAAAGATTGAGGAATGCAAGGCAGATGGTTTTCAGTTGAAAGACATTTCTATATTGGTAGGTAAAAATAAAGCCGGAACAAAAGTTTCTAATTACCTAATAGAGAATGGATATGAGGTGCTGACTAGCGAAAGTTTGCTCATTGCAGAAGATCCTGAAGTAAAATTAATTTCTAATTTCTTGCGGTATATTCAAAACAACCAGGACAACAAAGCAAAAGTAGAAGTGATAAAATATTTTTTTGAGAATGAAAAATACAGCCCGGCACTACTGAAACATACTACCAAAATAAAAAAGAAAACAACAATACTGCTAAATGAACTGCTTGTTGCTATCAATCCTAATTTTAATATTGAGAAGCTATACGAAATGTCTCTTTACGACATGGCGGAAACGTTGAGCAGGGAATTTATTCCGCCAAACCAGAAGCCAAATGCATTCTTGATTGAGTTCTTGAACATCATCCACTCTTACTCCTCTCGGGTCAATGATTTGAAAAGTTTTAATGATTATTTTCTTTCCAAGTCCGAAAAATTATCATTGGATACTCCCGATTCAGATGCCATTACTATTATGACCGTTCATAAATCCAAAGGACTTCAATTCCCTGTTGTGATTTCTGCCTTTACAAATTGGGATTTCTATGTAGGAACCAACAGAGCAAATGTTTGGGTAGATTTTGAAGGAAAATATCCCGATTTGCCTTTTGGGATAATTAAATTAAAAAAAGAAGTAGAAGCAACTGCTTACAAACACTTGTATAGCGAGGATTACGAAAACATAAAGTTGGATAAATTCAACATGTTGTATGTTACACTTACCAGGGCTGAGCAAAGATTGTATGTGATTTGCGACAGAAAAGTTCAAAAAGGAAAAGGAGAATTCATCGACAATAAAATAAATTCTTTTGTTTTTCAGGTGTGTCAAACTCACGAAAATTTTAAAGATGATAAATTGGTGGTGGGCGAAAGAAAGAAAAAAGAAAAAACAGAAGAAACCATTGAGAAAATTGAAGAGTTAACATCAATGACTTCTACAAACTGGAGAGCAAAAATCAACATCAGCAAACAATATCAAGACTTATGGGGCGAAAAAAGTAAGGGCGGAAAGATTGCTTATGGAAATTTAATTCACAATATAATGGCTCAGGTAAATAGCGAAAAGGATATTGAACAATCTGTTTCGGATTTTACCGAACAAGGAATAATTTCTTTGAATCAACAAGAATTCTATAAAAATGAAATAGCCGAAATATTAAAAATACCAGGTGTAGAAAATTGGTTTTTGCCTGACAACTTGGTAGCAAATGAAAAGGAAATAATCTCGAAAGATGGAAGTTTGTACAGACCAGACAAGATTATTATGCTAAAAGACAAAACCATTGTCTTAGATTTTAAAACGGGAGAGAAAAGAAAGTCATATGCCAAACAATTGGATAACTATGACCAATTGCTCTCGGATATGAATTACCCAAACATAGAAAAATACCTTCTTTTTACTAAAGAAAGAGAATTGGTGAAAATATAGACTTGTAATTATGACTGTAAATTTTGAAATAAAACACTACACAGACCTAACTTTAGATGAATTTCACGACTCGGTTTCGCTGAGGATGGAAGTTTTTGCGGTGGAACAAAATGCACCCTACAATGATTTGGATGGTTACGACAAAAAAGCTTTTCACTTATTAGGAAAAACAGAAGAAGGAATCGTTATTTCTACTGCTCGAATTTTGATTCCGGGAGCTAAATATCCCAAAGCATCATTTGGACGAGTAGTTTTGGACAAAGAGTTTCGAGGCAAAGGTTTGGGGCATGAGATGGTGATTCAAATGAATCGATTTATCGAGGAAAATTTTCCAAACACGGGAACTAAAATATCTGCCATGTTGTATTTACAAAAATTTTACGAATCTCACGGATTTGTGCGGACTAGCGATGTGTATCTCGATTGTGGTATTGATCACATAGACATGGTAAAAGAATGAAATCTTGTGCTAAAACAAACTAATTTGTGGCTCTTGCGAAATCGCCACCAAAGGAATTTCTGGCTTCACAAAATGACCTAATTCCATACCATCGAGCCAATCCCTTTCATTTTCCCTTGACAATACAACTGGCATTCTTTTCTTTATATTATGAATTTCTGCCATCAATGAATCTGCTTCTGTAGTTACAATACTGAACGAATTTGTGGTTTCGTTGGTATACGGATTTAGCCAAGAGCTGTAAATTCCAGCGAAAGCAAACAGTTCCTCATTTTTCAATCCTATCAAAAACTTCTCTTTGTTCCTTCCTTTTGTATCGTGCCATTTCCATTCATAAAATCCATTGGCCAACACCAAACATCTTTTATTGACGGATTCTCTAAACGATGATTTTTCAGACAGTGTCTCAATTTTTGCGTTCAAAGTAAAAGATCTTATTTCTTCGTTTTGGGCAAAAGAGGGTATCAATCCCCAATTAAAATGCTGAATTAAATCTGATTTTGAATCCGTAATAATGGGAGTTTTCCCAAAATCAAACCCAGAGATTTGAGAATTCATTTTGTACTGATCCTTCACCACCATTTCTGCCTTGAACCTTTTTTGAAGTTCGGCAGCTGTTCTGGTAAGTTTGGTGTTATAGCACATAAATGTAATTTTGCGAGGTTTGTCATTCCTGCAAAGGCAGGAATCTGTTGTGTAATATTCTAGTTTTATGATTCTCGCTTTAAAATTACTCCCGAACAATCGGGAGGAATGATCTTAAAAATAAGTAAGACAAAGAAAATAGCACGGACATTGACAAAAAACTAAATAATTTACCCAATCAAGCTCAAAATCTCGTCTTCTATCTCTTTGCTATCCCAAATTTCTTCAATATTGGGTTTGTCCATAACTCTTTTCATCAATGCGTCCTGTTTCATTCCAGTGTTCCATGCTTCAGAATAACGAATATTACTGAATGAAACCTGACTATAAAGTGGCATCCACTTATCTGGGTGAGCTGCCGAGAATTTTGCTTCTATTTTTTTCTGCAACAAAAACATTGGATCTCCCACAAAATCTCTCATTACATGATAATTATGAACCGATAAATCTTGTAAAGCGTCTCCATCTGGTTTTCTCTCGTTGTATTCTTTGAATACTTCGTCCCAATTTTCGTTATGCTTTTTCATCAAATTGTACATCACGTAACAATCCTCAAACGAAGCATTCATTCCTTGTCCGTAAAATGGAACTGTGGCGTGAGCCGCATCTCCAATCAAAGCCATTTTTCCGCTCGTCCAAGGTGAACAACGAATAATAGACAAAGACGAAAGTGGATGTTCGTGCCAATTCTCTACCAAATTTGGCATCATCTCATAAAAGTCTGGGAAGGTTGTTTTGAAGAAATTCTTCACATCTTCGTCATTCTTGATAGATTCAAATGAGTTTTCTCCTTCGAATGGCATAAACAACGTGCAAGTAAAACTTCCATCTTCGTTTGGCAAGGCGATTAACATAAATCTTCCTCTTGGCCAAATGTGAAGTGCATTTTTATCTATTCGGTAACTGCCGTCTTCATTGGCTAGCAACAACAATTCTTTGTAGCCATCGTCAATAAAATCCTGCATGTAATCGAACCTATTTTGTTTCTGAAATGCATTGTAACGCACTGCCGAAAATGCTCCATCTGCCGCAAAAACAACATCTGCACTGTCATCAAATTTTTCGCCATCTTGAGATTCCAAATGAACAATTCCAGCTTTGGTATCAGCATTGATACACTTTGTGTTATAGTGAATTTCTGCACCATTGTCATCTGCCAATTGCATCATGATCGCATTCAAATGTCCTCTCGATACCGAATAAATTGCTTCTCCGTCTTTTCCGTAAGGCTGATAAGTCAGTTCACCATCCAAACTGTGCATGATTCTTCCAGGCATAGGAATCGCAATTTCCTTCACTTCTTCTTCTATTCCAGCAGCTTTCAGTGCAGTCCATCCTCTTACCGAAAGTGCTAAATTTATAGATTTCCCTGCCGAAATCTCTGCCTGACGAATGTCTGGTCTTCTTTCGTAAATTGTTACTTTGTATCCTTCTTTTGCCAAATAAACTGCCCATAACGAACCAGCTAACCCCGCTCCTACTATTATTGCTTTTTTTTCTTTTGCCATTATTTTATTTTCTAAGTCAGCCTTCGATTCTCTCTCCCGAAAAAAACGGGATCGAACTCAGGCTTCAGATTTTCTTGCAAACTGCAGACTGAGTTCGAAAGAGCTATAGCTATTTCAGGAATCAAAGTCCGACTTCAAACTACTGTATCGACTCCCTCAATATCTGCCCAAACTTCCAACAATCTTCATAGTTATTATACAAAGGAGTTGGTGCAATTCTAATCACATTTGGTTCTCGCCAATCGGCAATCACATTATTTTGCGTTAAGGTATCAAATAATTTCTTGCCTTGCCCTTTTGCGGCTATCGAAAGTTGCGCTCCTCTTTTGGTTTTGTCTGTTGGAGTTATTAATTCAAATTCTACTTTTTCGGATTTTATATCATTAATTACAAACTCCAAATACCCAGTCATGTCATCTCTTTTCTTCCCAATTGCTTCCATACCAGCCTCTTCAAACAAATCGAGACTTGCATTTAGTGGAGCCATCAGCATAACTGGAGCATTACTATGCTGCCAACCTTCGGCAGTTGGGATTGGGTCAAATCCCTTTTTCATCAAGAAACGAGTTTCTTTGTCTTGTCCCCACCATCCGCCAAAACGAACCAAATCTTTATTAGTCGCGTGACGTTCGTGGATAAAAATTCCTGATACTCCTCCTGGTCCAGAGTTTAAATATTTGTATGTACACCAAGCTGCAAAATCTACATTCCAGTCGTGTAATTGCAAATTGATGTTACCGGCTGCGTGCGCCAAATCAAATCCTACTTTTGCTCCCACTGCGTGACCTGCAGCTGCAATTTTCTTCATATCAAACAATTGTCCTGTGTAGTAATTTACACCTCCAATTATTACCAAAGCCAATTCATCTCCCGTTTCTGCTATTGCTTTCAGAATATCTTCTTCGTGAATCAACTCTTCGCCTTCTCTTGGCGAAATTTCAATTATGGTATCCTCAGGATTCAATCCGTGATGCATTACTTGAGTTTCCAAAATATATTGATCACTCGGAAATGCTTTTGCTTCACAAATGATTTTTGTTCTTTTACCTTGTGGTCGGTAAAAGGATACCATTAATAAATGAACGTTCGTACTCAAACTTCCCATTACTACAGTTTCCATTGGTTTACAACCCACTACTTTTGCCATTTTTTCGGTCAGTAATTCGTGATAGCTAAACCAAGGATTTCTCCCATGAAAATGTCCTTCAACTCCCCATTGCGCCCAATCTTCCAATTCTGTTTGGATATAATCTTTAGCAGCAACTGGCTGTAATCCAAGCGAATTTCCAGTGAAATACACAGTTGGTTTTCCATTAATTATTGGATGATGAAACCTATTTCTGAATGATTTTAATTCGTCTTGTTCGTCTTTCTGCTGAGCAAATTCAAGGGTGTTTTGGTACATTTCTTTCGATTTTATCTTGAGGTATAAAAGTACAAAAATGAGTCGGGAAAATACATTCTTTATTTTCTTCTTTTTGCCTTGGTGCAAAAAGAGTCAAGAGTTCTGGAAATTTTATTCCTAAACCAACTCTTTATAAACCTCCAAAACCTCTTTCGCCTGTTTCTCCAGCGTAAATCTTTTTGCGTATTCTAGTCCTCTTTGTTTCATTTCAAGTTGTAAATTGGAATCTTCTATCACTCGGTCAATTTCCAAGGCCATTTGTTCAATGTCTTTAGGGTCAACATAAATAGAACTTGGGCCTCCCGCTTCTTCCAAACAACTTCCTGTGGCAGCAATTACAGGGATTTGGCTATACAAAGCTTCCAAAACTGGAATTCCAAAACCTTCGAAAAAAGAAGGATAAACAAATAAATTTGCCGATTGATAAATAGAAGGTAAATCCAAAAAGTTCACATTCTGTAGCAATGCAACCTGACTTCCCAAATTATACTCGTTTATTTTAGCGATCACTTCTTTGGTATAATCAGTTTGTTTCCCAACAACGACCAGCGGGAGTTGAGTACTCGATTTCCCGATTGCCTCAACCAGAGACACCAAATTTTTTCTCTTTTCTACTGTTCCCACATACAAAATGTAATTCTCGGGCAAATTGTATTTTTTTTGAACTAAATCCTTGTATCTATAATCCGATTGGTGTGCAAATGATGGAGAACAAGATTGATAAATTACTCGGATTTTCTCCTCTGGAACATTTAAAAACTCAATTAGATCTCTTTTTGTTTGTTCGCTGATAGCGATAATAATATCGGAATTTTCACAAGCATACTCTACTTTCTTTTTATATATGTTGCGATCAATTCTTCCATAATTCTCAGGGTAACGCAAAAAAATCAAATCGTGAATGGTCACCACATATTTGATTTTACTTAATTTGTTTTTTTTTGGAATTTCATGACTCAAACCATGAAAAACATCAACCCCTTTTTTGTCCAACTCTTTCTCTAATCGAACAGATCGCCAATAACTTTTAATTTTCTTATAAAAACCAGAGGGACGAACGATTTCGGTGTTTTGGTAATCCTTCAAAAATCTGGATTTCAAATCAATTTCTCCCGAAGTAGTAAACAAGAAATATTCGTTTTCTTCTTTCTGTTCCAGAATTCCTTTTACTAAATCTCGGCTGTAATTTCCTAGTCCAGTGTGATTCAAAAAAAATCGTTTGGCATCAAATCCAATTTTCATATTTTGGCTAATTTTTGTAACTGAAGAAAATCAAATACCGTGAGCGCTGCCATTGCTTCTACAATCGGCACAGCCCTTGGCACAACACAAGGATCGTGTCTTCCTTTAAAATCCAATTCTATTTTTTCACCGTTCTCATTTACAGAGTTTTGTTTTTGCATGATTGTAGCTACGGGCTTAAAAGCTACTCTAAAATTCACAGGCATCCCGTTAGAAATTCCTCCCTGAATTCCACCAGAATAATTAGTTCTGGTGGTAATAATTCCTTCCTCATTTTCGAACACATCATTGTGCTCAGAACCCCTCATTTTTGAAGCTCCAAAACCAGAGCCGTACTCAAAACCTTTGACCGCATTTATTCCCAACAACGCTTTTCCTAACTGAGCGTGTAACTTATCAAAGACTGGCTCACCCAGTCCTGTTGGTAAATTTTGAATAACGCCCGTGATAATCCCACCAATGGAGTCACCTTGCTTCTTCACTTCCAGTATATGATTTTCCATTTCTTTGGCTTTCGCCAAATCTGGACATCGCACTATGTTGTTTTCGATTTCACTAAAATCACAATCCTGCCATTTTTTATCTAAATCTACCTCTCCTACTGAAGAAACAAAAGCTGTAATTTGAATCCCTTCTTTTTCTAAAAATTGTTTTGCAATTGCTCCAGCCACAACTCTACAAGCCGTTTCTCTTGCAGATGCTCTTCCTCCTCCTCGGAAATCACGAATTCCGTATTTCTCCTGAAAAGTAAAATCAGCATGAGAAGGTCTGTAATTATTTTCTAAATGACTGTAATCTTTAGATTTATCATCTTCATTTAGGATAGTAAAACCTATAGGTGTCCCCAAAGTTTTTCCCTCAAAAATCCCTGATAAAAACTGAACCTTATCGCTTTCTTTTCTTTGAGTAGTGATTTTACTTTGCCCCGGTTTACGCCTATCCAATTCTGCTTGAATTTTATTCAAATCCAACTCAAAACCAGCCGGAATACCATCTAAAACTCCACCAATAGCAACTCCATGAGATTCGCCAAAAGTGGTCAGTTGAATTATGTTTCCGAAAGTGTTTTTCATTTGTTAGGTAATTAATAAATAACCTTGAACTATTAGTTTTTAATTCTTCCCGAATCCTAGAAACAGGCTGTCAAGCAACACACCCCTTAATCCCCTCTCTAGAGGGGAGGATTCTTTGTGAAATATTCTTTGAAGATCCCGCATCAAGTGCGGGATGACAAATAAAGAGCAAAAGTCTATTCTCTTTGTTCGATATTCTATTATCTATAAAATCATCCTTCCTTAGCAGCCAAATATCTTTCTGCATCTAGTGCTGCCATACATCCAGTACCTGCAGCAGTAATTGCTTGTCGGTAGGTTTTGTCGGCTGCATCACCAGATACAAATACTCCTGGAATGTTTGTTTTCGATGTTCCTGCCTGCTCATATTTGATATATCCAGTTTCGTCCAAGTTTATTTGACCTTTAAATATATCAGTGTTTGGTTTGTGACCAATCGCTACAAAAAATCCAGTAGCAGGAATTTCTTTCACTTCTCCAGTCACATTGTTTTTCACTCTTGCTCCAGTTACACCCATTCCATCTCCAAGAACTTCTTCAGTTTCTGTATTGAATAAAATCTCGATGTTGGCCGTCTTCTTTA
>JAHEIE010000107.1 GCA_024639505.1 Crocinitomicaceae bacterium | reverse complement strand
GGTGTATTTTTCAATACAAAATCTGCTACAGCAACCAAAGTATATTCTTCGCCAAACATACTTCCATCATTACAAACAAAAGCCAATCTATCTACATCAGGATCTACCACAATACCCAAATCAGCTTTGGATTCAATAACCAACTTTGATATTTCGGTCAGATTTTCGGCTAAGGGTTCAGGATTGTGCGGAAAGTGTCCTGTAGGTTCGCAGTATAATTCTACTACTTCAACTCCAAGTTCTTTCAATAAAGCAGGGATAAATATTCCTCCTGAAGAGTTTACAGCATCTACCACAACTTTGAATCCTGAATTTTTGATTATTTCTTTATCTACCAAACTCAAATCAATCACTGATTGAATGTGTTTTTGTAAATAACTATCATTGTTAGTCACAGATCCTAATTCATCTACTTCTACGTAGTTGTAAGAACCAGAATCGGCAATTTGAATCAATTCTTCTCCTTCTTCACCAGAAATAAATTCGCCTTTTTCGTTTAATAATTTAAGGGCATTCCATTGTTTTGGATTGTGACTAGCGGTAATAATAATTCCACCATCTGCTTTTTCCAGAGGAACAGCAATTTCGACTGTTGGAGTAGTGGAGAGCCCCAAATCAATAACTTCAACTCCCATTCCTATCAACGTGCCGTTTACTAAGTCGGTTACCATTTTTCCTGATAATCGAGCATCTCTTCCTACAACTAGTTTAATGGTTGATTTTTTTGTTCTGTTTTTAATGAATTGTGCATAAGCTGATGCAAATTTCACAACATCAATTGGAGTAAGATTTTCAGAAATTTTCCCTCCAATTGTTCCTCGTATTCCCGAGATAGATTTGATTAATGTCATATATCACTTGTGATTTTGACAAAGATAACAAAAAATGACCTGAAATTTTACAGATGAAATAAGCGAGATATGAACCCTATTTTGGGGATAAATCATTCGATATAAGAGCCTCTTCAATAAATTGTTTTATTTGTTTGGTTTGATTTGAGGCTTTGTTTTTTCCAATTTGTGCAGCAAAATATATAGCCACAAAAAGAAATAAAAACACTGGGGAAATATAAAGTAACAAGCCACTTTTGTTGAGAGAAAGCATTCCTGTTCCTATGACAGCGGTAATTGTAAAACTTGCCAATGAAAAAACATACAAAACCATAAAACTAGCCCACAAATTTGGTCTTGGTCCAACAATTCCTCTCACAATTGTTCCGTTTTCTGTTTTTTCTAAATTAAAAGTAGCGTAGGGCGACCAATAGTGCTGTTGAGATGGATGAATCTCGATAGTGCAATGGTTATGCTTTTTAGAGAACATCAAATCCTGATTGTGATTTTGTTCATGAGCAATAAGCATTTCTCTTACCTTATCGGGTTCTTCGGCTACTTCGTGCCTTATTCTTGGTCTTACGCTTATCTCTGACATAACATTATTGTTTACCTAAAACTAAACCCACCTCATCATTTTTCCTAAAATATTGACAACAATCATCTTTTAATCCCAGGTAAAACCTATTCTAGGAATCAATTAAACACCAAATTATAATTAACTTTGGTCATGAATCAAAACCTACTCAAAAGCTTTTTGTCAAAATTTGAAAACCTTGTTTGGGTAGCCACTTTGCTTATTGGTTTTTTCTACATTATTGTGGTTCCGCCTTTTCAAGTTCCTGATTCTCCCAATCATTTCTTTCGAACTTATCAATTGGCAACAGGTCACTTATCGCCAGTGCAAGAGAATAACTCTGTGGGCGGTTTTGTTCCCAAGTCATTTCATCAATTTCAAGAAACTTTTACTCAATTTCGTTACAATCCATATCACAAAATGGAAAAAAACGTATTGAGGGAAACTCGAAACATCGAACTGAAAGAAAGTGATAAAGTATTCATGCATTTCCCAAATACGGCTGTTTATTCACCTATTTCTTACATTCCACAAGTTATGGCAATGAGGATAGGATTGTGGCTTAATTTAGGGCCTTATTTTATTTTTTATTTAGTAAAAATCGTGTCGTTTTTAACCTGGATGGTTATGATAAGAGTGGTTTTTTATTTTTTACCAATCAAAAAGAAATTGTTTGCAGTTTTACTTTTGCTTCCCATGTCATTGTTTATCAATTCTTCTATCAGTGCAGATATGATGATTAATGGTTTGAGCTGGATGTACATTGCACTAGTCCTTAATTCTGCTTTAATTAGAGAAACTATTTCACTCAGAAGAATTGCTGTATTACTCATTTTAATAACACTCATTGGCTTAGCTAAGTTGGTTTATATTCCTATCGTATTACTGCTGCTTCTTATTCCTTTTTCCAAATTTGGTGGGAAATTAAAAATGGGAGT
>JAHEIE010000040.1 GCA_024639505.1 Crocinitomicaceae bacterium | reverse complement strand
CAATATCCGAGTGCGCAGAAATTCTAGTTCCGTCCTCGTAAAAATAATTACAAAGTATTTCTAGTCTTTCATAATTGAAATAATCTGAGGGATTTTTACCCGAAAGCTCAAATAATTCGGTCACCAAATTGGGCATTGTAAAGAGAGAAGGTCCAGCATCAAAACGATATCCATTTCCTTCCAGCACAGTTAGTTTTCCCCCAGGATAAGAGTTTTTTTCTAAAACCCGAACAGAATAACCTTTGTTTTGCAAACGAATAGCCGAAGCAATCCCAGCAATTCCCGAACCTACAATTATCGCTTTTTTGGACATTAAGTTCGAGCTTTTTTAAGTTCGTTTCTCAAGTATTTCCAGGGCACGATTAACATTCCAAAACATTCTCCGTCTTCTTTCCCTGTGTGTTTGTGATGTATTTTGTGAGCTCTTCGTATAGAACGTAAATAGACGTTATCGCTGTTTCTGAACCATTTTAATCGTTGGTGAATAAACACTTCGTGAACCAAGAAATAAGCGATTCCGTATGCTAATATTCCAAAGCCAATGTACATCACCGACCAAACTCCAAACATGGAGCCAAGCATGATACACAGCCAAGATGGAATTGCATAAATCAAGAAAAACGCGTCATTTTTTTCAAAAAAACTGTCTTTGTTTGGTACGTGATGGTCCAAATGAAGATTCCACAAAAACCCATGCATCACGAATTTGTGTGTGAACCAAGCCATAAATTCCATTCCCCAGAATGTTGCAAAAATTATTAGTAATCCCATTGTTAATCCTTTAAAATCTTTTTTCTAAATAGCACTTTTTTTACTCAGTCATTCCTGCGAAGGCAGGAATCTATAAAACGAGAATATTGCTCTTGCACAGATTCCTGCCTTCGCAGGAATGACCCACAAGATGCTTTTTTATTCTGGTAATAAAGGTAATAAATATAAAAATCAAGAGCATAATTTTCTTCAATTCCCTTTGAGTTTGAGATATAAAAAAGCAAATTTGTAACAACAACACACAACCATGAAAATAGAAATAATCAACAATTCGAATCACGAATTACCGCAATACGCCACAAGTCAATCAGCAGGATTGGATTTACGAGCAAACCTCACCGAATCTATCACGCTAAAACCCTTGGAAAGAAGATTAATCCCAACAGGATTGCACATCGCACTTCCAGAGGGTTACGAAGCGCAAGTGCGCCCGAGAAGTGGATTGGCTTACAAAAAAGGTGTGACTGTACTCAACGCACCGGGAACAATTGATGCCGATTACCGAGGAGATATTGGGGTAATTCTTATCAACATGAGCAATGAAGATTTTGTGGTAGAAAACGGAGAACGAGTGGCTCAATTAGTCATAGCCAAATACGACCAAGCCGAATGGATTCAAGTTACCGAATTATCCGAAACAAATAGGGGAGAAGGTGGTTTTGGGAGTACTGGAGTGAAGTAGTCGGTCGTTGGACGACAGTCGTTATTTTTAGTTTTCGATTGATTTCTCATTTTACACGAGATTTACGGTTTGCTTTCTGAAGTTGGGCCTCGAGACATTTTGAACAAGTTCAAAACCCTCAGCCCGCAGAATTACTATTGCTCGAACCCTGAGTTCGACCATAAGAGAGAATCGAAGGGTGGTTCAGAAATAATAGGCTGTTTCTAGTTAATTCTCTACCTCCTATTCAAATAAATACTCACATAATAAATCAAAGTTGCAATAGAACTCAACGCTGCAACTACATAAGTCATGGCTGCCCATTTTAGGGCATCTTTTGACCCAGCGTATTCTTCGGTGGTTACTATGTTATTTGTTTTTAGCCAAACTAAAGCTCTTTTGCTTGCATCAAATTCTACGGGAAGAGTAACCAAACTAAAAAGAGTAGTGAGTGCAAACAGACAAATTCCTGCAAGCAATAAACCAGGAAAAATCTGAATCATTGCAATCCCTCCCAACAAAATCCATTGCATGTATTTAGAACCAAAACTAACAATTGGCACTAGTTTAGATCGCAATTGCAACATAGAATAATTGGTTGCATGCTGCACTGCGTGTCCTACTTCGTGAGCCGAAACTGCTGCGGCAGCTGCATTTCGTTCGTTGTAAACTACCTGCGACAAATTAACTGTTTTGTTTATTGGGTTGTAATGGTCGGTCAATTGTCCTTGCACTGCTATTACTTGTACATCTGTAATTCCGTTATCGGCAAGCATTTTTTCGGCAATTTCCTTTCCGCTCATCCCATTTTGAAGATGAACTTTGGAGTATTTGGCAAATTTTCGTTTCAGTTGACCGCTCGCAAGCATTCCCACAAGTCCCAAAAGGGCTCCTAAAATGTATATTCCAATCATGTTATAATTCGGTTATATTGTTAAAGTAAATTTAAGAAATATTCTTGATTTAATAAGTTTTTTATGTTTCATCAGTTAGCTTTTTATACTTAACACAAGTCATGAAGATCTTCATTCAGAATCGTTATTCATTGAAATATTACAAAGGAATCCTACGTGAAATATTCATTGTGAGATACAGAATCATACTGCAATAAAACTTAGTGCAAGAGTTCTGCACGACCTATGAATAGGTTTCTAAGAAAGGATAAACAAATGAAGGAACAAAAACTCAAATAATCCTCAATGAAATCCTTATATTTAAGCTCCAAAAAACAAAACAATGAAACTCCGAGAAATCACCTCCATTCTAGAAAAAGTAGCTCCACTTTCCTATCAAGAATCCTATGACAATAGTGGATTGATAACGGGAAGCAACAACACTGAGGTTTCCAATGTATTACTTTGTTTAGACTGCATAGAGTCGGTTGTGGATGAAGCGATAGAAAAAGGTTGTGAATTGATAATTGCCCATCATCCAATAGTATTTAGCGGATTAAAAAAACTAAACGGAAAAAATTACATCGAGCGAGTAATCATTAAAGCGATAAAAAACGACATTGCAATTTATGCCTGTCACACCAACCTGGATAATGTTCTAAAAAACGGAGTGAACCAGAAAATAGCTCAGAAACTGGGGTTGAAAAACTCACGAATACTTGCGCCAAAATATAATTTGATGAGTAAATTGGTGGTGTATTGCACGAGCGAAAATCCAGAAATTGTAGAAAAGGTAAGAGATAATTTATTTGCAAATGGAGCAGGTCACATCAGCGATTATTCCAATTGTAGTTTCAATACGGAGGGAAAAGGAAGTTATTTTCCTGGCGAATCAACCAATCCTGCTTTTGGTGAAAAAGGGAAAACCAACTTCATGGAAGAAACCAAAATTGAGGTGATTGTTATGAATCAAGATGCGAGCAGAATTGTAGCTGAGGTAAACAAAGTGCATCCTTATGAGGAAGTAGCTTATGAAATAATTCCAATGAGTAATCCCAATCAACACATTGGTTCTGGGATGATAGGAGAATTGGAAAGTGAAATGGATGCTAAAGAATTTTTAGTTTTTCTAAAAAAAGAAATGAAAACGGAATGTGTTCGTTATACTAGTATTCAAAAAGACAAAGTAAGCAAAATTGCCGTTTGTGGAGGTTCGGGAAGTTTTTTGCTGGAGGCGGCTAAAGGTCAGAAAGCAGATGTTTTTATAACGGGAGATTACAAATACCACCAGTTTTTTGATGCAGAAAATAAAATCATGATTGCAGATATTGGACACTACGAAAGCGAGCAATTCACAATTGATTTGTTCGAAGAAATACTAGAACCGATTTCAGGAAAAGTGAAAGTATTGAAAACCACAACGATTACCAATCCTGTTAATTATTTATAAAAAGAAGGAATTTGGAAAATTTGGCATAAATACTGCTGAGTAAGTCAAAAACAAACAGAAATGACAAGAGCAAAACAATTTTTGATAGCATCTTCCTTGATTTTTCTTGCCTCAATTGGATTTGGACAAAGAAAAGTATACCGAGCTGGCGAAACAAAACCTGCAGCTGAAATTCCGCTGGACACAACTGACAACAGACCCCAAAAGGCAAGAGAAGGAGCAAGAAAAGAAGAGATTTGTAATTGCAACAACGACCTGTCTTTTGATCCTACAACCAACATTGCTTTGAACAAAAACAAACCAGGAAACCCTCCGTTTACTGGAAAGTGTGTTGCTTTTTATCCGAACAAAAAACCAGAAATGCAATTGTCATTTTTAAATGGTGTAGAAGAAGGAACTTGGATATTCTTTTACGAATCAGGTGATCCCAAAATGATAAAGAATTATGCAGAGGGAAAACCACATGGAAAATGGACAGCTTTTGAACAAGATTCGGTTGTTTTTTGGCAAAACAATTATCAGTATGGTTTGAAACACGGGAAGCAGAGTTATTATTTCTCCGGTGGAAAACTAAAAAAAACCGAAGAATATGTTTCGGGAGAAAAGAATGGAGTTTTCCAAGAGTTTTATCCAAATGGAAATTTGAAAAGAACAGTTCAGTATAAAAAGAATAAATTTGATGGTATTTATCAAAAATTTTTGAGCGATAGCACATTGATTATCGAAAAAGAATACCAAGAAGGAGAAATCAACGGGAAAGATCATTCTTACTTTGATGACGGAAGCATTAGCTACAAAACCTTTTACAAAATGGGAGTTCCCGATGGAGATTGGGTTTTTAACTTTGAATCAGGATCTAGATATAAAGAAGAGTCTTATAAAAAAGGCAAGAAGGAAGGGGTTTGGAAAGAGTATTACAACAACGAGGTATTAAAAACTGAAATAGAATATAAAAAAGACCAAATAATATCCGCCAAGTATTACGATAAGTTTGGTGAGATCATTGAGAAATAGAAAAAACAAAGAATGAAAAAATTAATACTATTCATCACGATTACTTTCATATCCATTTCCATAGGATTTTCGCAAGTAGAAACGGATAAAAACAAAACAGTTTATAAGGTTGCTAAATTAATCGACATCATTGAGCAATTGTATGTAGACTCTGTAAACTCGCCAGAATTGGTTGATGCAGCTATAAAAGCAATGCTAGAAAAACTAGATCCACACTCGGCATATATTCCAGCTGCTTCGGTAGATGCAGTAGAAGCACCTTTGAAAGGAAATTTTGAAGGAGTAGGAGTGAGGTTTCAAATATTAAACGACACCTTGCTTGTGGTTCAAGCAATCCCAGGAGGTCCTTCCGCAAAAGTGGGTGTTTCGGCAGGTGACCAGGTCATAAAAATTAACGAAGAATTGGTAGCCGGTGTAGGTTTACAAAATTCAGGAGTAAGAAAAAGACTACTGGGCAAAAAAGGTACAAAAGTGGTAATTACAATTAGAAGAGGTGGGGAAGATGAATTGATAGAATTTGAAATAACAAGAGATAAAATTCCAATTCACAGTGTAGATGCTGCCTACATGATTGATGATGAGATAGGGTACATCAAGCTCAATGCATTCGCAAAAACAACTCAAGCCGAAATTCAGCAAGCTCTCGGTAAGTTGAAACTTCAAGGAATGGAGTCATTGATACTAGACTTACAAAACAACGGAGGAGGATACTTGGACCAAGCTTTTAAACTCGCAGATGAATTCTTGCCAAAAAAGAAAATGATTGTATACACAGAAGGAAGAAGTTATCCCAAAAAAGATTTTTTATCTACGTACAGAGGAATGTTTCAGAAAGGAAAACTTGTGGTTTTGGTGAACGAAAGCACTGCATCGGCAAGCGAAATTGTATCTGGAGCTGTGCAAGATTGGGATCGTGGAGCAATCGTTGGAAGAAGAACTTTTGGAAAAGGACTTGTTCAGCGACCAATTCCATTAACGGACGGGAGCAAGGTGAGAATTACAACCCAAAGGTATTATACACCTTCGGGAAGATGCATTCAAAAATCGTATGAAGATGGAACTAAAGCTTATCGCAAAGAAAAATACGAGCGGTATTTGAACGGAGAATCATTTTCAAAAGATAGCATTAAAATTCCCGATTCGTTGGTTTTTAAAACCTTGGTAACAGGACGTGAAGTGTATGCGGGCGGAGGAATTATTCCTGATGTATTTGTGCCAGTGGACACAACAGGAACATCACCTTATTTTTTGAGTCTTGTGCGAAAAGGAATAATGAATCGCTTTGCCCTAGAGTACGTGAATGAAAACAGAAATTGGCTTGATAGTAACTACAGTGATTTTCAAGTTTTCAAATCAGATTTTGACTTGGACAGCGCTCTGAATAAAATGATTGAGTATGCTGAGACAAAAAAACTAGAATTTAACCAAGAACAATTTGACGAGGCCAAAGAGGCAATTTCAATTAGGCTTAAAGCTCTGATTGCACAAAATTACTGGGGATTTAGTGAGTTTTACGAAATATTTAATGAATTGAATCCTATTTATAAAAAAGGAATTTCACTGATTTCGAATAAACAAGAATACAAGGAGCTAGACCTTTCTAAAAAGTACTAAATAAAACCATTGCAATCCTGAAAGAACTTTTTTTATATTTGTTAATCAAAAAAACAAATTAAGCATTATGAAAAACAACAACATCCTAATTGGAGCAGTTGCCATTATTGGAGCTCTTACTTTATTCAATACTTACAAAGTAATGACAAATGACGGAGGAAGAACTATAGCACCATCAACACCTTCAGCTGCTGTTCAGCCGAACAACCAAGGAGCTAATTTTCCAAGTACAATTCCACAAAACCAAACAAATCCGGGTCAGCAACCTGTTGCTCAGCAACCAACTCAGCCAGCATTACCTGCTACGGCAATCAATTTTAAAGAACCAAAGAAAGATTTTGGAAAAGTATTAGCATCTTCTACAAACAAGCACACATTTGTATTTACAAATACAGGGACTGAGCCTTTAGTCATTTCTAACGCCAAAGGATCTTGTGGATGTACTGTACCGCAATGGCCAAAAGAACCAATTGCTCCAGGAGAAACAGGAGAAATTAGTGTGGAATATAAACCAGCAGGACAATCAGGAGTGCAAACTAAGTTTGTTACGATTACTGCAAACACAAACCCAGCTACAACTCAACTTACTATTACTGGAGATATTCAGCCAGCTGAAGCTAAGTAAATTTTTCATTTTGAATTCACTTTTTAAAACTCGATACTTTATAGTATCGAGTTTTTTGTTTTAAAAGAAAGGAAAAGAAACCAGAACTCGTCCAAAGAGATACACACCTTTTATTGTCAATGAAACACCTCCTCTCATTTACCGAAATTTACAGCCAATACGGTAAAATGGTGTATAATGTGTCGCTCAATTATTTACAAAACTTGGAGGATGCAGAAGAAGCAACACAAGATGTTTTTGTAAAAATTCATGAAAAAATAGAAGGATTTAATCAAAAATCTAGTCTAAAGACTTGGATATACAGAATAACGATCAACCATTGTTTGGATGTTATAAAATCCAAAAACAGAAGAATGAGGGTTCTGTTTTCGCGACAAAATGAAGAGCATGATTCTATTGAATTTAATCATCCTGGAGTTGCTCTCGAGAGCAAAGAAGCAATTGGCGATATTATGAAGGCATTAAACCATTTACCTCCAAATCAAAAAACAGCGATAGTTCTGAAATCAATAGAGGGCCTTTCGCAAAAAGAAATAGCAGAAATAATGGAGCTAAAAGAAAAGGCCGTGGAATCCTTACTTACCAGAGCCAGAGTAAATTTGAAAACCAAACTCAAACCATGAAAACAGAATTAGCATCTTTGGAAAAAATACAACAAGTGGAGCCACCAACTCATTTGTTTGAAAAAGTGACCAACAAAATTGAACAAATTGAAAAAGCAAAAACCAGCCAGTTCAAATTTTTGGCGGCAGCATCAGTGATTGCAATTTTTTTTAATTTAGGTTTTGTATTTCAATACTACACTTCGTCCGATTCAAGCGCAGAGCAAGTAAATCCTTACAGTTACATATCCAGTTATCAAACCATTTATGAATAAGCAGGCAAAAATTATAATCATTGCATTATTATTGGTAAACATTGTTTTACTCATAACATTGTATTTAGGAAAACCATCTCTACAGCAACAAAATCTACCAAAAGATCTTATTATAAATAGGCTGGGTTTTGAGGAAATGCAAATTGCCGATTTTGAAGGGATTGTAGTAGAACATTTTACTGAAGTTAGAAAAATTCAAGAAGAGGTGAGAGAATATAAGCGGGAAATCAACTCAGGCTTATTGCTAGATAAACCAGTCATGAATGACTCTGTAAATAGACTTTTATCACATAGTTTCAAAAAAATGGAAGAGTTGCATTTTAAACATTTGAGCGACATCAAAGAAATCTGCAATCCAGAACAAAAAAAGAAATTTGATAAAATGGTTCCTGAGTTGGGTCGTATTTTTGGACCAAGACCAACGAACAAAAACAGGAGAGATAGAAGAGAAAACCAAATTGTATTTAAGCGCAGTACAACTTCACCTTAGCACGATTAATTTTTATCGACACTTTCCTTAATAAAAGGAATTATTTTCGCTTATCAATGTTCATGAAGGGTTGGTCTTGCTAATGAATATACTCATTATACTTCAACTTGCTTTCATTCAGGAATCTTAAAGCTTTCAAAAAACAAAACCTTAACAAGAATTAATCTGTTTTTGTTGGGGATACCGCATCCAAAGGCTTATTTTTATGCTTTAAGCAGAAAATAAATTGTTATGACCAAAATATTAGTAGTAGACGATGAAAGACCTATCCGTAGTGTTCTTCGTGAAATATTAGAAAACGAAAAATACCAAGTAGATGATGCCGAAAATGGCAAAATTGGTTTTGAATTAGCTTCAAAAAACAACTACGATGTGATTTTGTGTGATATCAAAATGCCAGAGATTGATGGAGTTGAGGTTTTAGAAAAACTACAACAGAAAGGAATAGAGACTCCAGTTATCATGATTTCTGGCCACGGCACAATTGATACAGCAGTAGAATGTTTGCAGAAAGGAGCCTACGATTTTATCCAAAAACCATTGGACTTGAATAGAACGTTGGTGAGCATTCGAAATGCATTTGAGAGGAAAGATTTGGTGGAGGAAACAAAGGTTTTAAAAAGAAAAATTCACAAGGGAAAAACTACAGACATAATTGGAGAATCTCAAGCTATAATTGGGATTAAGCAAATGATTGAAAAAGTAGCTCCGTCAGATGCAAGAGTTTTGATTACGGGAGGAAACGGAAGCGGAAAAGAGCTAGTTGCAAGGCAATTACACGAACAAAGTAGCAGGGTAAAAGCGCCATTTATTGAAGTAAACTGTGCTGCAATTCCTGCTGAATTGATAGAAAGTGAATTGTTTGGTCATGAAAAAGGTGCTTTTACCTCTGCGATAAAACAAAGAAAAGGAAAGTTTGAACAAGCAGAAGGTGGAACCATATTTTTGGACGAAATAGGAGACATGAGTTTGTCCGCACAAGCAAAAGTATTGAGAGCTTTACAAGAAAATAAGATAACAAGAGTAGGAGGAGACAAAGACATTACAGTAAATGTGAGAGTGCTGGCAGCTACAAATAAAAACTTGAAAGAAGAAATTTCTGAGAAGAAATTTAGAGAAGATTTATACCATAGATTAGCCGTGATTTTGATTCACGTTCCTTCATTAAATGAAAGAAGAGAGGATATACCATTGCTTGCTGAGCATTTTTTGAAAATAATTTGCGAAGAGCAATCGATACCAAAGAAAACTTTTTCGAACGAAGCTTTGGCCGAAATGAAAAAAATCGACTGGACCGGAAACATAAGAGAATTAAGAAATATCGTAGAAAGACTTGTTATTTTATGTGGCAACGAGATAAAAGGAGAAGAGATTAAGCTGTATGCAAATCCTACAAAGTAAATAAAAAAGGTACTTCAAGTTAAACCTGTTTAGGCGAGTCTCCTAACAGGTAATTTTCTCCTGTTAGGTTTGTGAGAAAGAGGTAGCGCTGCATAGTCGCAAATGTTCTACATCTATTTTTTGATGTTTTCATGAAACTTGAAATGTTAAAGCAAACTTAAACCTGAATTTCTTAGATTAGGATATGAATAAAAAAGAAACACGGGTGTAAAAAAACCGTTACTTTTGAATAACTAAACCCGAAAGGAACCAAACCTTCCTGGTTTCAACGAATAACAAATGAGCAAAGAAAAATCATACTGCGACAGCACAACACACTACTCTAGAATGAAAACAAGAGAAGTAATGGTGGGCGAAATAGGAATTGGAGGCGATAACCCCATTAGAATCCAATCGATGACTACTGCTGACACAATGAATACAGAAAAGTCGGTAGAGGAAACAATTAGCTTAGCAAAAGTAGGCTGCGAAATTGTGAGATTGACAGCTCCAAGTAAAAAAGACGCAGAAAATCTTCGTGAGATAAAACGATTAGTTCGCGAAGCGGGTTATGACGTTCCGTTGGTGGCCGATATCCATTTCACTCCTAATGCTGCCGAAGTAGCAGCAGGAATTGTAGAAAAAGTGAGAGTGAACCCAGGAAACTATGCCGATAAAAAACAATTCAACGAATACGAATATACCGATGATTCTTACCAAGAAGAGTTAGAAAGAATAAGAAGTAAATTTACTCCTCTAGTCCTTTTGTGTAAAGAGAATGGTGTCGCCATGAGAATAGGAACAAACCACGGATCTTTATCGGATAGGATTTTGAGTAGATACGGAGATACTCCTCTTGGAATGGTAGAATCTGCAATGGAATTTATCCGAATTTGTAGAGATCATGATTACCATGATTTGGTGCTTTCTATGAAAGCGAGTAATCCTAAAGTGATGGTTCAAGCATACCGTTTGTTGGTTGCAACCATGCTCGAGCAAGGAATGAATTATCCACTTCACTTGGGAGTAACGGAAGCAGGAGAAGCCGAAGAAGGAAGAATAAAATCTGCAGTTGGAATTGGTGCTTTGCTTGAAGATGGAATAGGTGACACGATTCGCGTTTCTCTTACCGAAAAAGCAGAAGCAGAGATTCCTGTGGCTCAAAAAATTGTAGCTAGATATGAAAATAGAGCTAAGCACAAAGACTTTGCAATTGATTTTCCAAACTACATCAATCCATTTGAGTATACTCATAGACAAACCAATAAAGTCCAAAACATTGGAGGAGGAAATGTGCCGATTGTAATGGCAGATTTTTCTTTAAAAAAGGAAATCAAACCAGCTAATTTATTTGCGCTGGGTTATAATTATTCGGTTCAGTTGGATAAATGGAACTTAACGGACCAAGCGTGTGATTATATTTTTCTGAATAAGAACACCATTGATTTTGAAATACCGGGAACATTAGGAATAGTATATGAATATGACACATGGAAAGCAAACAAAAGCCAACCTCGCTCTTATCCATTTTTGGATGCTAATCTATACATGTCGGGAGCAGAAACTCACGAAAAAATTAATTTTATTTACACGCTTCTACCAGATGTTACAGAGGAATTTGCCAATAAAATTAAAAACGATCCTACGGCAGTTTTGGTTATTGACACCTACAACGAACACGGAATGGCTGAACAAAGACAATTGTTTAACGGATTGTTTCATTACGGATGCCAAACTCCAGTTGTAATTGGAAGAGCTTACGGTGATTTGGATTCAGAACAATTGCAAATAGACGCTTCGGTAGATATGGGAAGCTTATTGGTAGACGGATTGGGAGATGGAGTTTTTATTGCAGCCGAAAATTGCGGAGGAGATAAATTCATCAACG
>JAHEIE010000105.1 GCA_024639505.1 Crocinitomicaceae bacterium | reverse complement strand
ATGTACCTTTGATTGTCTATGTCAACACGTGTAACCTTATTTGCGGATGTTATTTTACCGCTACCTATTCCTTACTTATTTACCTACCGTATTCCGGTAGAAATGAATGAATATGTAGAAATTGGTAAGCGTGTTGTTGTCCAATTTGGAAAGAAAAAACTGTACTCTGGAATCGTATCTAGCGTTCATTCCAATCCGCCACAGGCATATCAAGCAAAGTACATCGATTCTTTGTTGGATGATACTTCTATCGTGAATGAAATTCAATTGAAATTTTGGAAATGGATAAGCGAGTATTATTTATGCACTATTGGCGAGGTGATGAATGCTGCTCTGCCAACAGGTTTGAAACTGGTGAGTAAAACTAAAGTGATTCGGAATGAAGAAGTAGAGATTGCACCAGAGGAACTAACCGACAAGGAATACCTTGTGATGGAAGCATTAGAGATAAGAAATGTATTGGAAATGAGCGAGGTAGATACAATTGTATCCAGTTCGTCAAGCTATGGAGTAATCAAATCATTGCTTCAAAAAAACGCAATTGTTGTTGCTGAACAACTCAAAGAAAAGTACAAGCCCAAAGTAGAAAAGTATGTAGAGTTTCCTATTGGATTTTCAGAAACCAATACTCGAGAAGCTTTTGCTGTTCTTGAAAAAGCTCCCAAGCAATTGGAGGCTTTTATGATTTTTCTTCAATTACAGAAAGAGTCGGAAAGCGTGCCCAAAAAGAAATTGCTGAGAGTGGCAAACACCAGCTCTTCCATTGTGAAGCAATTGGTAGTAAAAGGTTTTTTGAATGAGGTTTCTAAAGAGGAATCGCGCATAGAATCCAAAAATGTACAGGAAGAAATTGATGCATTGTCCGAAACGCAAAATGATGCACTTCAGCAAATCGGAAATTTTTTTCAAGAAAAAAAGACTGTTTTGCTGCATGGAGTAACAGGAAGTGGAAAAACCGAAGTGTACATCCAATTGATTCAGGAACAACTGAAACAAGGAAAGCAGGTATTGTATTTGCTTCCAGAAATAGCATTGACTACCCAGATTATTACTCGATTGAGAAAAAAGTTTGGGGACAAAGTAGGGATTTATCATTCCAAGTACAATTCGCACGAACGAGTTGAGGTTTGGAATGAATTATTGAAAAAGGAAAACAGCAGGTTCAAAATAATTATTGGAGCTAGGTCGGCCATATTTTTGCCATTTCACAATTTGGGATTAACCATTGTGGATGAAGAGCATGATGCTTCTTACAAGCAGCAAGATCCAGCTCCACGATATCAAGGAAGAGATGCAGCTTTGGTTTTATCTAATATTCACGAAGCAAATGTGCTGTTGGGTTCTGCCACACCTTCCATAGAATCTTATTGGAATGCCAAAGAAAATAAATTTGGTTTGGTAGAAATTACGGAGCGTTTTGGAGATGTAAAGCTACCCGAAATTATAGTTTCGGACCTAAAAGAATCGACAAGAAAAAAGAAAATGAAGTCTCATTTTTCTCAATTCTTGATTGATACCATGCAAAAATATTTAGACAACAAAGAGCAGATTATTTTGTTTCAAAACAGAAGAGGGTATAATCCTTCTTGGTTGTGCGAAAGTTGTGGCTGGGTGCCTCAATGCAAAAACTGCGACATCAGTTTAACTTATCACAAATACACGCATTACCAAAAATGCCATTATTGTGGCTACACCGAAAAGCCAATATCCAAGTGCAAAGCTTGCGGAAGTAATTCCCTAAAAATGCAAGGGTTTGGAACCGAAAAAATAGAAGAAGATTTATCGCTTTATTTTCCTACCAATTCTGTGAAAAGAATGGATTACGATACTACGCGAAACAAGAATGGTTACCAGCACATTATCGATGATTTTGAGCAAGGAGCTATTGATATTTTGGTAGGAACCCAAATGGTAACCAAAGGTTTGGATTTTGATAATGTGGGAATGGTAGGGGTATTAAATGCAGATAGTTTATTGCATTATCCCGATTTTAGATCATTCGAGCGTTCGTTTCAGTTGCTTACCCAAGTAGCAGGGAGAGCAGGCAGAAAAGGAAAGCAAGGAAAAGTGGTAATTCAAACCTATTCGCCAGATCATCCCGTAATATTGAGAGTGATTGAAAACGATTTTCAAGGGATGTACAACCAAGAAATTGAAGAAAGAGAAAAATATGGATATCCACCATTTTATAGATTGATAAAACTCACCATAAAACACCGAGAAAGAGAACGGTCGGCTGAAGCAGCAGATGAGCTCGGAAGATTGCTAAAAAAACAATTGGGAGGAAGAGTTTTAGGACCAGAAACACCAGCGATTTCAAGGATAAAAAATTTATACATCAATCAACTGATGATTAAGTTTGAGAGAAAAATAT
>JAHEIE010000033.1 GCA_024639505.1 Crocinitomicaceae bacterium | reverse complement strand
AAGTCTCTAATCAAAGATTAGAGACTTTTTAGTACTCGGAGCGGGACTTGAACCCGCACGTCCCAGGGGACACAAGATTTTAAGTCTTGCGTGTCTACCAATTCCACCATCCGAGCATCTCTAGCCTCGACTAATCGAGACCAGATTCACAATACTTCTACCGACATGCAGAAGTTGTGGTTTGGCATCTTAAATATGTAAGAGCGAAAGACGGGATTCAAACCCGCGACCCTCACCTTGGCAAGGTGATGCTCTATCACTGAGCTACTTTCGCTTTTTTCGCTTTGAACGGATGCAAAACTACACATTTTTTCTATTTATAAAAAAATTGTAGCCATTATTTCTTATATTCTGTAATAGTTTTTTTGATGATCTCGATACATTCCATCAATTGATCTTCCGAAATAACCAATGGTGGCGCAAATCTAATGATGTTTCCGTGGGTTGGTTTTGCCAACAGTCCATTGTCTCTTAACTTCATACAAATATTCCAAGCTGTTTTGCTCGTTTCTGTATCGTTGATAACGATGGCATTCAACAACCCTTTTCCTCTTACCAAAGTAACCAAATCATTGGTTTCAATAAATTTTTCCAATTCGAATCTAAAAATATTACCTAATTCAAAGGCTCTTTCCGACAGTTTTTCTTCTTTTACCACTTCCAAAGCTGCAATTGCCACCTCACATGCCAAAGGATTTCCTCCATAAGTCGAACCATGTTCTCCCGGCTTTATAGAGAGCATTACTTCGTCATCTGCCAATACTGCCGAAACGGGCATGGCTCCGCCAGACAAGGCTTTTCCTAAAATTAAAATATCTGCTCGTGTTTGTTTTTTATCTTCACAAAAACTAGAGCAGTTACAATTTCCACAAGTAGCTAATAATTTTCCTGTTCGTGCAATCCCTGTTTGAACTTCATCGGCAATAAACAAGGCTTCGTTGTCTTTACAAATTTGGTAACAATCACTTAGGTAATTTTCATCGGGAACTACTACTCCGGCCTCGCCTTGTATTGGCTCTACCATAAATCCAACTACATTGTTATTCTTGGCAAAGGCTTCTTTCAAAGCTTCCACATCGTTGTAAGGCACTTTGATAAATCCTGGTGTAAATGGCCCAAATCCTTTGTACGAATCTGGATCACTAGAAAAAGAAACTATAGTTGTTGTTCTTCCGTGAAAGTTTTGATCACACACAATGATTTGCGCCTGATTCTCTGGAATATTCTTGTGAGTATACGCCCACTTTCTAGCTAATTTGATTGCTGTTTCAACTGCCTCTGCTCCTGTATTCATTGGCAAGACTTTATCATAACCAAAGTACTCGCTCATGTATTTAGAAAATTTTCCTAGCGAAGTATTATAAAATGCTCTTGAGGTAAGTGTCAATCGCTGAGCTTGATCAACTAATACTTTTGTGATTTTTGGGTGACAATGACCTTGATTTACCGCGGAATATGCCGATAAGAAATCAAAATATTTCTTTCCTTCTGCATCCCAAACAAAAACACCTTCTCCTCTATCCAATACTACTGGCAGTGGATGGTAATTGTGTGCTCCATATTTGTCTTCTAATGCAATGGATTCTGTTGATGTTAGTGTTGCGCTCATAATAATTATTGATTCGAAATTTGAATAAAAATCTAAAGTAGCAAAAACCCAAGGAACAATCAAACATCCTCGGTAATAACCAAAAAAAATGCCACCCCCCATAAAGTTAGAGATGGCATTTTTATTTCGTTAGATAGAAATATGTTTGGTAATGTTTTTTTATTAATCAGTGTAAAAAGAAAATAAATATTCTGTTATTGTCTCTTAACAATTCAAAAGTAGACCAAGTAGCACCAACAATTCAAAACATCTTCTAATCAATTGTTTAAAATGCAATTTACGTTGTTTAAAATGCATTTTGGATATAATTCTAAAGCAATAAAATATTTGAAATGGTTTCTATTCTAAATTTTTACGTAAATTAAAACATGAAAGCATTAGTAATATCAGGAGGCGGAAGCAAAGGGGCTTTTGCGGGAGGAATAGCCCAATATTTAATCCAGGAAAAACAACAGCAATATGATTTATTCGTTGGTTCCTCAACTGGAAGTTTGTTGGTTCCGCTCTTAGCCTCCAACAATGTCGAAAAAGCTAAAAAAGTTTACACCGAGATAAAAAACTCAGATATATTTTCGCTGAGTCCATACAAATTAAAAAAACGAAGAGGAATAGAGTTTATTCGCATGGACCACTTCAATGTTTTACGCTCTTTTTTGAGAGGAAACAAAACATTTGGATCTTCCAAAAATTTGAGAAAAACTATCCGAAAAAATTTCACCGAAAAAGATTTTGATTTCATTCAAAAAAGCGAGTGTAATGTGATTGTAACGGTATCCAATTTATCTACCCAAGAAGTAGAATACAAAAAGATGAAAGATTTTAATTATTCGGATTATTGCGACTGGATTTGGGCTTCGGCTAACTTTGTTCCTTTTATGAGTTTGATGATAAAAAACAACATGGAATATGGCGATGGCGGATTTGGAAACAACATTCCCGTGCAAGCGGCTATAGATGCCGGTGCGACCGAAATTGATGTAATTATTCTGGACCCGATTAATAGATTGACGAACAAAATAAAATCGACCAATGCTTTTGACCTAACTTTTAAACTTTTGGATTATTTATTGGAACAAAACAACCAAAGCAAATTGGAAATATCGAAACTAAGAGCTCAATCCAAAAAAGTAAAAATAAACCGATTTCACACTCCTACTCAACTGACCGAAAACTCATTAATTTTCAATCAAGTTAAAATGAAAAAATGGTGGAACGAAGGTTTCGATTATGCAAAAAACAAAGCACCAAAAAAAGCAACTTTGATTCCATAATCACTCTAATATTTTATTCAATCTCAATTGTTAACATAAATAATACTTGAATGGTGGGAAGTATCTCTATAAAATTGTATTTTTGAGAAAATCCAATACATTTACTACCAACCAACATTCTTATGGGATATCTTGACGAGCTAAACACTCAACAATACGAAGCTGTGACCAACACTGAAGGTCCATGCATGGTAATTGCTGGTGCTGGTTCAGGAAAAACAAGAGTTCTTACCTACAGAATTGCTTACCTGATCGAAAAAGGTGTCGATCCGTTCAGCATTTTATCATTGACCTTTACAAATAAAGCGGCCAAAGAAATGAAAGAACGTATCTCCAAAATAATTGGAGGCAACGAAGCAAAAAACCTATGGATGGGTACTTTTCACTCCGTGTTTGCAAGAATTTTGAGGACTGAGGCAGAAATCATTGGATACCCAAAAAACTTTACGATTTATGATACTCAGGATTCAAAAAACTTATTGAAATCTATAGTAAAAGAAATGGGACTAGATGAAAAACTATACAAACCTGGAGTGGTTTATGGTAGAATTTCATCTGCAAAAAATAATTTAATTTCTGCGGATAGCTACCTGCAAAACGTCACCATTATGGCTGACGACCGTAGCTCGGGAAGACCAAAGATTGGCGAAATTTACAAAGTTTACCAAAGAAGATGTTTCAGAGCTGGCGCTATGGATTTTGATGATTTACTGTTCAAAACAAACGTCCTTTTCCGAGATCATTTGGAAGTTTTGTACAAATACCAACACAGATTCAAATATCTGTTGGTAGATGAGTATCAAGATACAAACTACTCTCAATATTTGATTGTAAAAAAACTGGCCTCGGCTACCGAGAATCTTGTGGTAGTAGGAGATGACGCGCAAAGTATCTACGCTTTTCGGGGAGCTAATATTCAAAACATATTAAACTTCAAAAAAGATTATCCGGATTACAAGCTTTTTAAACTCGAACAAAATTACCGTTCGACAAAGGTAATTGTGCAGGCTGCTAATAGTATTATTAAAAAGAATAAAGACCAGATCGAAAAAAAGGTCTGGACCGACAACGACCAAGGTGACAAAATAAAAATAGTTAGAACCTTATCCGACAATGAAGAGGGCAAAGTAACAGCTCACTCCATTTTTGATATCAAGCAAAACAATTCGGCAGCAAACAGCGATTTTGCCATTTTGTACCGAACCAATGCACAATCTAGGTCTTTTGAAGAAGCCCTCAGAAGATTGAATATCCCATACAGAATATACGGTGGACTTTCTTTTTACCAACGAAAAGAAATAAAAGATCTTCTCTCCTATTTTAGACTTATTGCCAATCACAATGATGAGGAAGCGTTTAAAAGAGTAATCAATTACCCAAAAAGAGGAATAGGAAAAACCAGTATAGATTCATTGATAATTGCAGCCAACGAAGAAAACAAATCGTTGTGGGAAATTGCGAATAATGTTGCAAATATTGGAACAAAAATAAACTCTGGTACACAAAGAAAAGTGTCAGATTTCTGTACCATGATTCAGAGCTTTAGCGTTAGGCTCGACAAAGAAAATGCATTTGATTTAGCAAAAGAGATTGCTACTTCTACGGGAATTATGCGCGATTTGCATGCTGACAAAACTCCCGAAGGAGTGAGCAGATATGACAACATTCAGGAGTTACTGAATGGAATATCAGAATTTGTGGCCAAAAATCAGACTGAAGAAAACTTACCAACTCTGAGTGATTTCTTGCTTGATGTAGCTCTGTTGACAGATGCTGACAACGACAACGAGGAAGACAACAACAAAGTGGTAATGATGACAATACATGCAGCAAAAGGACTTGAATTTCCTTATGTATTTATTGTTGGAATGGAAGAAAACTTATTCCCTTCTCAAATGTCATTGACAACAAGAAACGAACTGGAAGAAGAAAGAAGACTTTTTTACGTAGCTTTGACAAGAGCCGAAAAAAAAGCAACACTTTCTTATGCCACCAGCCGATATAGATGGGGAAGCCTTATTTCTTGCGAACCTAGTAGGTTTCTGGAAGAAATAGACGAAGAATTCATTGACATAGAAACTCCAATTCCGACTGCCCCAGCAAGAACATCGAGCGACCGTAAAGCTGGTTTCGAGATGAAATTCAACAAACCTTTGGAACAAAAGCAACTGAGCCAAATGAAAAAGGTAACCACTGCTAGCGCACCGGGAGGAGGTTCGGACAGCAAAGAAATAGTGGTGGGAGTAAATGTGAGACATGCCAAATTTGGCAAAGGAAAAATCATAAATATAGAAGGTACTTATCCGAACAGAAAGGCTACAGCTTTTTTTCCATCGGTGGGTCAAAAACAGCTTTTGCTCAAATTTGCGAAGCTAGAAATAATAGACTAAAACAATTTACAACATGTCAGAAGGACTAGAATACAATACTGCCAGAGAGGAATTAAAAATACCCGAATATGGCAGAAACGTGAGGAATATGGTAGAGTACGCAATTAGCGTAGCCAACAAAGAAGAGAGACAAAAAGTGGCAAATGCCATTATTTCGGTAATGGGACAACTAAATCCTCACTTGAGAGATATTACAGATTTTACTCACAAACTGTGGGATCATTTGTTCATCATCTCGGAAAATAGATTGGATGTAGATTCACCTTATCCAAAACCCGAACTGGACGAAGCCTCAAAAAAGCCAGAGCTAATGAGCTACTCGGAAGGAAAGAGGAAGATAAAATATGCTTATTACGGAAAAACGGTTTCACTTTTTATCAAAGAAGCTATTTCTAAAGAAGATGAAAAAGAAAAGGAAATATTGGTAGAAGCGATTGCCAACCTGATGAAAAAACTTTTTATCACTTGGAACAAAGATTTTGTGGAAGATGTAGTAATATTTAGACACCTGGATGAGTTATCCAATGGAAAATTAATTCCAAACAAAGAAAAACCCCTTACCACAGTGGAGGAATTGGCAAAATCAATACCTAAAGTAAAACCAATTCAGAATAACAGAAAAAAGGGAAAGAAACAAAACAACGGAAAACATAGGTATTCAAAAAAATAAACAACATGAACATTTTTGAAATAAACGGAGGAAAGAAGCTAAGTGGAGAACTAGTTCCGCAGGGAGCAAAAAACGAAGCATTACAAGTATTATGCGCAGTATTATTGACTCCAGAAAAAGTAATTATTGATAATGTACCCAATATTATTGATGTAAATAAACTTATTGACTTACTTACTTCTATTGGAGTTACAGTAGAGAAATTAGGCCCAGAAAAGTATTCATTTGAAGCAAAAAATGTAGATGTTGACTACCTTATTTCTGATGAATTTAAAGAAAAAGGATCGAGCCTAAGAGGATCCATTATGATTCTTGGTCCATTGTTGGCAAGATTTGGAAAAGGATACATGCCAAAACCGGGAGGAGACAAAATTGGAAGAAGAAGACTGGATACTCACTTCATTGGTTTCGAAAAACTAGGAGCACAATTTCACTACGACAGCAAGGAATTCTTTTACGAGGTGAAAGCCGACAAACTGAAAGGAACTTACATGCACTTGGATGAAGCCTCGGTCACAGGTACTGCAAACATTGTAATGGCTGCTGCACTTGCCGAAGGAACCACAACCATATATAATGCAGCTTGCGAGCCGTACTTGCAACAATTGTGTAAAATGATAAATGCTATGGGAGGTAAAATATCAGGCATAGGATCGAACATGATTGTGATAGAAGGAGTAGAAAGTTTAGGTGGTTGCGAACATAGAATTCTCCCTGACATGATAGAAATTGGTAGTTTTATAGGACTTGCAGCAATGACTGGTTCAGAAATTACTATCAAAAATGTTTCTTATCCAGATTTGGGAATTATCCCAGATACGTTCAGAAAATTGGGAATAAAAATAGAACTAAAAGGAGACGATTTGTTCATTCCGGCTCAGGATCATTATGAAATAGAATCTTACATTGACGGAAGTATCATGACGATTTCTGATGCACCTTGGCCAGGATTTACACCCGATTTATTGAGTATTATTTTGGTTGTAGCCACCCAAGCTAGAGGAAGTGTTTTGATACACCAAAAAATGTTTGAAAGCAGGCTTTTCTTTGTGGATAAACTGATTGATATGGGAGCAAAAATTATTCTGTGTGATCCACACAGAGCAACCGTAATAGGAATAGACAAGGAATATCCTTTGAGAGGAATTAGCATGAGTTCGCCAGACATTAGAGCCGGAGTTTCCTTGTTGATTGCTGCCCTTTCGGCAGAAGGAAAAAGTCAGATCAGTAATATTTCGCAAATAGACAGAGGATATCAAAACATAGATACCCGACTGAAAAACATTGGTGCCGACATTACAAGGTTGTAACCTTGGCATTATTGTTGCTTGTAAACGAAAACAAGTACACGACTAATTTTTTATTATGAAAAAAACACTTTACACCCTAGCTTTTGTAGCTTCAGCACTTGTTTTATCGAGCTTTGGAGAATCCAAAATTGCTAAAAAAAGCTCCTCGTTTGTTACAGAACAAGGAATCGAAATTGGTGACTTGGCTCCTGAGTTGAGCTTCAAAAGTCCAGAAGGAAAAACACTTAAATTATCTTCTTTGAAAGGAAAATATGTATTAATTGACTTTTGGGCAAGCTGGTGCGGACCTTGTAGAAAGGAAAATCCAAACCTGGTAAGTGCTTTCGAGAAATACAAAAAAGCAACGTTTAAAAAAGGAAAAGGATTTGAAATTTACAGCGTTTCGCTTGATAACAATGAAGCCAAATGGAAAACCGCTATAGCCAAAGATAATTTATCATGGAAATACCATGTAAGCGACTTGGGCGGTTGGAATTCTCAAGCTGCTAAGCTTTACAAAATAAACTCAATTCCACAAAGTTTCTTGCTAGACCCAAGCGGAAAAATCATTGCAAAAAACTTGAGAGGAATGAAACTTCATACAACTTTGGATAAGTATGTAACGAAGTTCTGATCTAGGATGTTTATAAAACAATAAAGCCTATTAATTTGTCACAACTCTGCCAAATTAATAGGCTTTTTCAGTTATTCTATGTCAGATTGACCTAAATTTGCGAATGGCAAAAAAATTGAATGTGTTCAATCGAAAAAATAAAAGAGGAAAAATGAATAGTGAAAACGAATCAACTGAAGAATTGAACGAAGAAAACGTAGCGAAAGAAACTACCCAAAAAGAGGAAGTATCGAACGAAGAGATTCAAGAAGAACCACAGAAAAGCGAATTGGAATTGGCACAAGATGCTGCAGCAGCAGCCAATGACAAATACTTGAGGCTTTACTCGGAGTTTGACAACTTTAGAAAAAGAACTGCCAAAGAGAAATTGGATATCATAAAATCGGCAAGCGAAGATGTAATAAAAAACATGTTGCCAATTGTAGACGATTTCCAGAGAGCAATGACTCACAACGCGGAAGTGCAAGATCCAGAAAGCTTGAAACAAGGTTTTGAATTGATCTACAACAAGTTATTAAAATCCTTGGAAGCCAAAGGGCTTACACCAATTGAAGCGCAAGGAGAAGTTTTTAATGCAGATATTCATGAAGCAATCACCAACATTCCTGCACCTAGCGAGGACATGAAAGGAAAAATAGTGGATGTGGTAGAACAAGGATATTACTTAGGAGAAAAAATAATTCGATTCCCTAAAGTAGTAGTGGGACAATAAGTCTCAGAAAAAAACAAAACAACAACACAATGTCTAAAAGAGATTATTACGAAGTATTAGGAGTAAGCAAAAATGCGGATGCAAGCGAAATAAAGAAAGCATACCGGAAGCTTGCGATTAAGTTTCACCCCGATAAAAACCCTGACAACCCAGATGCCGAAGTAAAATTTAAGGAAGCTGCCGAGGCTTACGAAATTTTGAGTAATGCCGAAAAGAAACAACGTTACGATCAATTTGGTCATGCAGGAGTAGACGGAAGCGCTGGCGGAGGAGGATTCGGTGGTGGCGGAATGAACATGGACGACATTTTCAGCCAATTTGGCGATATCTTTGGTGGCGGAGGCGGTGGCTTTGGAGGTGGTTTTGGAAGAAGCCAAGGACGAAGAACCATAAAAGGAACAAACCTAAGAGTGAGACTAAACCTTACGCTGGAAGAAATTGCCAACGGAGTTGAGAAAAAGATAAAAGTAAACAAGCTAGTACAAGCCGAAGGTGTAGAATACAAAACTTGCGGAACTTGCAAAGGACAAGGTCAAGTGACACGAGTTGTCAATAGCTTTTTGGGACAAATGCAAACGGCTAGCACCTGCCCTACTTGTAATGGTTCTGGGCAATCCATAGATAAAAAACCAGCCGGCAGCGACCAAAACGGAATGGTAAGAAAAGAGGTTGTTATCCCTATCGAAATTCCTGCTGGAGTAGAAGATGGAATGCAACTGAATGTAAGAGGAAAAGGAAATGATGCCCCAGGGAATGGTGTAGCTGGTGATTTATTGGTTGTAATCTCGGAAGTGGAACACGAAACATTAAAGCGTGAAGGACAAAACTTACACTATGATTTGTACCTGAATTTTGCTGATGTAGCCATGGGAACTTCTGTAGAAATTCCTGCAGTGGGTGGTTCTGTTAAATTTAAAATTACTCCTGGAACACAAAGTGGAAAAACTTTAAGACTAAAAGGAAAAGGACTTCCATCGGTAAACGGATACGGAAAAGGAGATATTTTGGTTCACGTAAATGTGTGGACTCCTCAAACACTTACTAAAGAAGAGAAAAAAGCTCTGGAAGTATTACAAAAATCAGAAAACTTTGCTCCCAATCCTACAAGCAAAGACAAAGGTTTTTTTGACCGTGTAAAAGATGTTTTTAGCTAAAAAACAAAAGACTTAAAAGTAACCTATGAGCCGAATAAAATTTTATTCGGCTCATTTTTTTTTGTCATTTTGAGCCGAATAGGAACTCTAAAACTTCATCCTTGGATTAGCCGTTACCTCCTGCCCTACAAAATCTTGATTGAGGTAATGAAAATACCCTGCCATGGCAATCATACCAGCATTGTCTGTGCAATATTGAAACTCTGGAATAAAAGTATCCCATCTTTTCTTTTCGCCTAATTTTTGCAGTTCATTTCGCAAATGACTATTTGCCGAAACTCCACCAGCAATAGCAATTTGATTGATATTCAAATCATCGGCAACTTTCTTTAGTTTAGAAAACAAAGTTTTGATTATTGTATCCTGTATCGAGGCACAAATATCTGCATTATTTTTTTCTACAAAATCTGGATCATCTCGTTCGCATTTTCTTATAAAATTAAGAAACTGGGTTTTGAGACCACTAAAACTATAATTGTATTCTGTAGTTCTGGGATGCGTGAAATGAAATCGAGTGGCATCTCCTTCTTTGGCATATTTATCAATAAGCGGCCCGCCTGGATAAGGAAAACCTAATACTTTTGCCATTTTGTCGAAAGCCTCGCCTGCTGCATCATCTAGGGTTTCACCCAGTATTTCCATCTCAAAATAATCACTCACTTTTACCAATTGCGTGTGCCCACCCGAAACTGTCAAACAAATAAACGGAAAAGTAGGAACTTTTTTCTGTTCATTTGGCTTTTGTATGAAATGTGCCAAAATATGACCTTGCATGTGATTTACTTGGATAAGCGGAATATCCAAACTAAGAGCCAAAGACTTGGCAAACGAAACTCCTACAAGCAGAGCTCCCATCAAACCTGGGCCAGCCGTAAATGCGATTCCAGTCAACTCTTCCTTTGATACTCCAGCCTCTTTCAAAGCTGCTTCTACCACAGGAATTATGTTTTGCTGATGAGCTCTTGAAGCTAATTCTGGCACAACTCCTCCATATTGTTCGTGAATCGCCTGACGAGCAATCAAATTGGATAAAATTTTCCCGTCTTTGATTACCGAGGCAGAGGTATCATCACAAGAGGATTCAATTCCCAGGATTATTCCTTTATTTTCGCTCATTTATTTCGGTATTAACTTTTGAATATCAGTAAGTATCGCACAAACCTGATAGGATAAGACCAAAATTAATTAATTTAGCTAAAATATGCCCTGAAAGGCGCAATTATTGCTTCATAAATACAAACAAAACCTCATTAAAAAATCAGTCAACATAGCGAGTCATGTCCTTCTATTACTTTTTGAAATAGTACTTACTTTGCTCTTGCTTAGCTTTATGGCTGTTCGTTTTAATGGAGTTCAAACTAGTTTGGCTAGGTATGCCACCGAGAGACTTTCCAAAGACTTGAATACCGAAATTCATATAGGCAAAGTATCCATCACACCCATAAAGTCCGTTGAATTACTGGATTTTTATATCCTCGACAAAGAAAACGACACGGTGATCCAAACCAAAAGCTTGTCTATTTTGGCAAAAAACATCAATTTAAAAAAGAATAAAATTGAAATTTCGAGCGTCAAACTTGATGAAGCGAACATTCAACTCATAAAAAGACCTGGCGGCAGTGGATTTAGCTTTCAGTTTATTTTAGATTATTTTGACAACGGAGAAAAATCGACCAATAACACACCCGACTATTTAATAGGGATTAATTCCATTGAATTAACCAACAGCCGATTCAGGTTTAAAGATTATCGAACTTCTGCCAAATACTACGGAATGGATTTTGCCGATTTGGAGGCAAATCCCATTAATCTAACTTTTTCTGATTTTGAAAACAAAGGGAGTAACATCAAAGTAAATATTGAACATTTGTCCTCTCAGGAAAAAAGTAATTTTGACTTAAAAAACCTAACAGGCCAAGTAGAAATTGACTCCAATTTTGTTCACATACAAAACTTGGAAATCACTACTGCAAATTCACATTTGGCAACTGAATATTTTAGGTTTGAATTTGATGATCCAAATTATTTTGAAGACGACTTTGAAAATAAAGTCACGATGAAGACTGTTTTTAAAAAAACCGATTTGAATTTGGCTGATTTGGCATATTTCACCTCCTTTTTTGAAGGAATCGACCGAATGGTAGAACTCTCTGGGGAATTTGATGGAACTGTTGCAGATTTCGAAACAAAAAATTTAAAATTAAAGATAGACAACGCTA
>JAHEIE010000096.1 GCA_024639505.1 Crocinitomicaceae bacterium | reverse complement strand
TCTCCATATGTAAACTCCATTTGGCACTTCTTTACCATTGTAGGTTCCGTCCCATTCAAAGTCAATTTCTGGTGAAGAAAACATCAGTTCTCCCCATCTATTGAAAATAAACACTTGGTATTCTTCTACTGAATTGTTATTGAAAACTACACTAAAATTATCATTAAGATCATCATCATTGGGTGTAAACGAAGAAGGTGCCCAGAAGCTTAATGTGTTTTTTATTGTAACATTTTTAGTGATTTCATCATTACATCCGCCTTCATTGTCAACAAAAAGAGTTACTGGATATACTCCACCATCAAATTTAGGAAATATGTAAAAATCATCTTCAAAAATAGAGTTTCCTAGTCCGGCAAAATCCCATAAGTAATTTGTTGCCCCGGTAGATTGGTTGGTAAAATTAATGAGTGTGTTAGGAATGATACTTTCGGTAGGGTCGTACACAAAATCTGCAACAGGTTTTGGGAATCCACATACCATACTTGGGAAAATAGAATCAACACTGCAGCCCAATGTATTTATTAGCGTTACTTTCACATCAAAGCAAGCGTAATTGTTGTAAATATGACTTGCTGTTCCCTGCGAATTGCTGAGTCCTCCATCGCCAAATTCCCAATAGATACTATCGAAAAATGTCATATCCGAATTGTTAGTAAAAACAACAGTTTCAGGTATGCAAACTGTATCCTTGTCAACCGAAATATTAATGGTGTTTGGAACCTGTATATAACTTATTTCTACAGTATCAGGATAGGTCAAGCAGCCATTTAGTCTTTCTTGAAGAATATAACTATAAACTCCGTAATCTGTTACCGTGGCATTAGGGGTGTAAATCGTAGAATCGTCAAAAGTAGATGTGTTTATCAATGGAACAGTAAAGTAACTCCAAGAATCTACTGTTGCTCCAGGTATTGGAGTAGGCGCTAAAGTTTGGTTTAGCAAACAAGTTGTAAAATCAATTCCAGCATCTGATTTAGGTTTTGGTTTTACGTATATATTTATGGTCGTGTCGTGTGTACATCCAAAATCATCTGTTATTTGGTATTTGTAACCATGAGTGCCGCTTGTTGTAGGACTCACAGTCACACTTGAATCTACAAAAGAACCAATTATGTTGGGATTTCCCGTCCACAATCCAGTCACTTTATTGGCAACTACAGAATCTGTAATAACAAGTGGTGGGCGTATGAGTGTATCAAAATTAAGACCCCAATAAAAAATGTAACCATCATCTGAAGTTAGATGGTCTGTGACTGTTATAGTCCAATTTCCATTTAATGGGCAACCATTAAGTCTAGTGTTAAGGTTTTGAAAAGATGTGTAGGATCCTGCTGGTAAATAACTATTTGTAACAGAAAGTCCGTTATTATCAATGTAGGTTTGAGTGTAATTCCCACTTTCTCCAACCATTGTACCATAGGTAGGACTCAAATTTGTAAATTCATAAGTATAACCATTACCAATATGCCCTGCCGTAGTGTTGTCAATTGGCTCTCCAAGAAATGTATTTCCACCTCCCGGATTTTCTTTTAATGTAGCAGTCTGGCCATTCGGACAAGTAATTGTTATTTCTAGATCTCCTAAATAAGAGTGCTCTGCATTGAGATAAATTCCTTTTAGATAACCTGAGCCAAATGTTGCTGCGGGAGAGAAAATTGAAACAGGAATTATACTAGTAAAAGGTGTTCCTACGATATCAGGAATGGCTGTTACTCCAGCAACCTTTAGTTCTGGCGGATCATAAGCATCAAAAAGACCAGAGTCTGGTATAATAATAGTCGCTGTATCGCCAAAACAAATACTATCTGAGGGTAATATAGTTACCGATTTGAAACTAGGCTCTAATGATACAATTACTTTTTTACCTTGTTTAACTGATTTACATCCAATAGTGTCTTCCACAATTAAACTCAAATAAAACACACCAGGTGTATTAAACGTATGGTTCACATTTTTACCTGGAATCGTAAAACCATCACCCGTTTTCCATGTAAAAGTTGATGTCGAGTTAGATTGATTATAGTGTGTCCCACTATTTGGATAACTAGCGTCTCCAAACATATCAACTGTAGATCCGATACAAACTTTTATTATATCATTTGTATCCCCAATAGGGAATGTGCTATCTGCGTTGGCAACAAATGACTGACAACCAAAAGTACATGAAATTGTTGCTGCCCAGCCATTGAGTTGAATGCTTGCGTCAGAGGTAAAAGAAAAAGTTAAGCTGCCCGTTGGATGTGTTGATTTAAACGAAATTCCATTAAGCGTGTTCGTTCCACTATAACAACCTAATAAAGGACTTGTTGTATTAGGTCCGTTATAAATACATAGTACATCTAAACTGGCCTCAGTTTGAAAAGAAGTGAAATTAACTTGAATGACATTCCCCAATGTGCTTGGGGTAAATGTCTGAGTTATGTTTTGGTTGGCGGAATAGAGCCCAAGGCCTCCGTTGTCATAAAAGGTTCCGGAACAAGTCGAGATATTCCCGTTTGCCATGTTGTATGTTTGACTAAAACTATTTACGCTAGATACAAAACACAGAATAAAAAAAAGTATAGTTTGATTTCTCATTGCTTTGCAATTTTATTAATTCGGTTTTGCGAATAAAGAGTTAGTATTTGATTTGTATTTTTCAATAAATAGGATTTTGCTTTGTCTAACTCTCTGTTCAAATTAAGTTTTAAAGGATTAAATGTGTTGTTCGAAATCATTTCAATAATTCGAGTACTTGCAATTTTCTCCTTGTCTCCATTTTTGTGCTTTAATGTGACAGAAGTTAATAATTCAAAGTCGTTTTTATTTTCCTTTGAATCAAATTCAGAAAGGTGGTAAGACTTATAGATTAGGGCAATGTAATACTTTTTTTGATCTTTATTTTGGAGAATTTGTTCAGTTTGATTTAAGGAATAAACCTCTAATAATTTGCTCCTGAGGTCTTTGTCGTTCGTTGTGAACGAAACAAGATTTAAAGCGAGTAAGAACAGAATAAGTCGTCTCATTTGTTAAGAATTAGTTGTTTTAAATAGCGGTTGTTAAAATACTAAAAATATAAAGAATTATCTAGTTTTAGTTACTCACATTTGTAACTGTTCCTTTGTATACTTCTTCGTTTCCATATTCGTTTGTGAGGGTAACAACCCAAACATAAGAACCAAAAGAACATCTTGTGCCATTTGCCAACATTCCATTCCAAGGATTTTGTAAAGAATTAGAAGAGTAGAGAAGTTGACCACTTCTTGCATAAATATTCATGGTGAAATTTACATCTAGATTTTTTAATTCAATTGGGATAAATACATCATTCACATTATCTCCATTTGGTGAAAAACCATAATCTTTTCTGAAATTATAAATCCCAGAAATTTCTAGTTTTTTGGAAACAGAATTCGAGCATCCATCCTCTGATGTTGTTTTACAAATTACATTGTAAATACCAGCTTTTTGGTAAGAATGAGAAACTTCTCTTTCGTTTGATTTTGTTCCGTCTCCTAAATCCCAAAAGATGGCTCCGTTTTCAGAGTTTATAATTTCAAAATTATAGTTGTTTTTTACCGAGAACTCATCATTTTCAAATTCAAGCGTTAGGTTTGGTAGTTTCTTTATTTCAATAGATTGCGTTTGTTCAGCTAAAACAATTCCATCTTCGTTTAGTACAAAAAGTGAAATGGTTTCGAAGCCAGCAGAATTAGCAGTGAATTTTTGAATACTTCCTTTCAATACAGTTTTATTATTCATTCTCCATTCATACGAATGTGCGATTTCATTTTCTTCGGAGGTCAGGTAAATTGTCTCTCCCATACAAATAGATTTTGGTAAGTAAAAATTAGCTTTTGAAGCTAACTTTTCCACGTGAGGTAGTTTTGTAATCGTCTTTTTTTGTTTTTCAATATGTATACGTCCTTTCTCTTCCTTTGGTTTTTTCGGATTTTTCGATTTCTTCTTTTGAGCTGGGGTAATTGATTCCTCAACCTTAAATGTTTTAGGTTTTTTTATAGAAACAGCTGGTTCAATTGCTTCCAAAATATTTTCTACAGTGGTTTCTTTTGCCTCAATTTTTTGATTGCTTTGCAATGCAATGTTTCCCTTTTCTTCAGAAGAAATTGGAGAAATGATTTTCGATTCTATTTTATTTTCTTCCTTTTTGGCTTCCAGTAAAACTAAGGCAGTAGTCCCAATAAAAGCAATAAAAGCCATTGCTAAGAACCATTTTGAGGTATAAAAAGGAGCAGTTTTGGCTACATTCTTTTGAAATGTTTCCCAAGCGCCATTTTCATAAGGCATTTCGTGATTGTTCACGGAATCTCTGACTATGTTTTCAAAATTTTGTTTCATTCTATCTAAGTTGTTCAAATGAGGTTGAACTTTTTTTCTAATACTGTTTTTATTTTTGCTTTCGCTTTCGCGTAATTCGATTTTGAGGTTCCAGGACTTATTTCAAGTATTTCTGCCACTTCTTGGTGAGTATAGTTTTCTATCGCATAAAGGTTGAACACTAGTTTGTAAGCAGGCGATAATGTTTCCATAGCCTCCATAATGTCTGTTGGTTTTATTTTACTGTAAATGCTGTCATTCTCTTCCAATTCATTGTAAAAACTATTCTCATCCTCAATATTTCCCTCTTCTTCAAGATTAAATTTGTTTTTGTACTTTCTGTAATGATCAATAGCCGTATTGACAAAAATTCGCCTTACCCAGCCTTCAATTGATCCTGTTATTTTATATTTTTCTAGGTTGTCAAATACTTTAACAAATGCATCTTGAAGAATGTCTTGAGCTTCATCTCTATCTCTTGCGTATCGCGAACAAACTACCAGCATTTTACCATAGAAGTGTTTAAAAAAAAGCTCTTGGCCTTTTTTGTCTCGCTTTATGCATAATTTGATAATTTCATTGAGCTCGTCTTTTGTCAAGGTTTTCTGTTTTTCGTTTTTAAAACGGGATTAGTAGCAAGTGGTTGCCTTTCTAGGCTATGTTTTTTTAGTATTGAGTTGTTTCGATAAATTTTGCTAAAACAAATCCTCCAACTTTCACTTCGAATTAAAGAATAATTTATCTAATTTTTGTAATTTCACTTCGTAATTTATTTATTCATTTAATCACCAATACAATATGAAAGTAACAGTTGTAGGAGCTGGAGCAGTAGGAGCCAGTTGCGCAGAATACATAGCGATAAAAGATTTCGCTTCGGAAGTAGTTTTATTAGATATCAAAGAAGGATATGCAGAAGGAAAAGCAATGGACCTTATGCAAACGGCTTCATTAAATGGTTTTGATACCAAAATAGTGGGAAGCACGAACGACTACGCAAAAACTGCAGGGAGTGATGTATGTGTAATTACTTCGGGAATTCCAAGAAAACCAGGAATGACCAGAGAGGAGCTAATTGGTATTAATGCAGGAATTGTAAAAACAGTTTCTTCTTCATTGATTCAGCATTCGCCAGATACTATAATTATCGTAGTTTCTAACCCAATGGATACTATGACTTACTTGGTTCACCAAACTACAAATATTCCAAAAAATAGAATTATTGGGATGGGAGGAGCTTTGGATTCTGCAAGATTTAAATATAGATTGGCTGAAGCATTAGGATGTCCTATCTCTGATGTTGATGGAATGGTAATTGGTGGTCACTCTGACAAAGGAATGGTTCCATTGATTGACAAAGCTACAAGAAACGGAGTTCCAGTATCTGAATTTATCGATGATGCCAAAAAAGACTACGTTGTTCAAGAAACTAAAGTGGGAGGAGCTACTCTTACAGGATTGTTAGGGACATCAGCTTGGTATGCTCCTGGAGCTGCTGTAAGTGGATTGGTTCAGGCAATTGCTTGTGATCAGAAAAAAATGTTCCCATGTTCAGTTTTACTTGACGGAGAATATGGATTGAACGATTTGTGTATTGGAGTACCAGTGATTTTGGGAAAAAATGGAATCGAAAAAATTGTTGAAATCTCGTTAACTGACGCAGAAAAAGCAAAAATGCAAGAAAGTGCAGAAGGTGTAAAAGCAACTAATGGACTTTTAAGTTAGGATTTTAAAAAGATAAAAGTATATTTGCAAACTCTTAAGCGGGAGTAGCTCAGTTGATAGAGCGTCAGCCTTCCAAGCTGAGGGTCGCGGGTTTGAGCCCCGTCTCCCGCTCATTGTTTTGCAAGTCCTTTTAAAACTTGTTTCTAAACAAAAAAATATAAAAAAATCTCTTAGTGAAACACTAAGAGATTTTTTTTTGCTTTCTTTTTTTACCCTTTTTCCTTTGTCATTCCAAACTTGATTTGGGATCTAGTGTTTCTCCATCTCATTCCTGCGTATGCAGGAATCTAACAAAGACGAGAGTCAAGCCAAATTAGTATTTCTGATGAATAAGATTCCCGCCTTCGCGAGAATGACACTGTTTTATGTTTAGTAGAAAATAATGCGCAAAAAAAAGCTCCTATTGAATTCTCAATAGGAGCTTTTTTAATTTTATGTAGTAAGAATTACTTCGTTACATTTGCATGAATTGTAAATGCCATTTCATTCATTATTGCATAATCAGCAATAACTCCTTCAGCTCCTTCAGTATTGTAAGTTAATCCCCAATCTTGTCTGTTTATTTCAAAAGTTTCAGAAGAAATAGTTACAGCATCTTCAGATATTTCAACATTTGCATCGAATGTAATGTTTTTTGAAATCCCTTTGATTGTTAGGTTTCCACTTACTTTAGAATTAAAATCTCCAGACATAGTATCTACGTTTGTGATTTCGAAAGTAGCAGTAGGGAAAGAATCAGTCAAGAAAAAATCTCCGCTTGCCAAGTGACCTCTTAACTTTTCGTTTTGAGCAGTATCTTCTCCAAAGTTTGTTACTGTCAATCCTGCGATATCCAAAACAAATTTTCCTCCAGCTAAAACACCTTCGTTTACAGAAACTTCCGCATCTTTCAACATTACAGAACCAGATCTTTCTCCTGTTTTTGCTAGGTGCCATGCTTGCCAATCTACGTGGTTGTGGTCTCCTAAAGTTGAGTAAGTTGCAGTGATTGCTACTTCTTTTACTTCTTGTGCATCAGTTGCCTCTACTGCATCACTTCCACAAGATGTCATCATTGTTGCCATTAATAAGGCTGGGATAATAAATTTTTTCATTGTTTTTTTTGTTTAAAATTTTTATAAAAGTAGTAAATAGCAAATTACAAAGTGTTAATCAAGATTAATATTTGTAAAACAAAAGTATATTTTTTAAACTCAAGTGAAGTGAACCCTCCCAAGGTATTAGATTCTTTTTCTGATTGAAAATCTTAATCTAAGATAAAACTCATTTTTGAGTTTCATTTATACGAAAAAATTAGTTTTTGTTTAAAAAACAATGTGCTTAATTTGTACCAATATAGTTGTTAAAAATGTAAAAACCCTCACTACTTTAAGTAATGAGGGTTTTTCTGCGGAGATGGAGGGATTCGAACCCCCGGTACGTTGCCGCACAACAGTTTTCAAGACTGCCGCATTCGACCACTCTGCCACATCTCCACTGCAAAAGTAGAATAAGTTTTCATTTCGACAAAAGAAATCAAAAAAAAATCTGCACTTATTTTTAAGTGCAGATTTTAATGATTGATTTTCATATAGTTTACTACGCTTCCAGAGCTTTTTCAATTAGCAGTTTTAAATGTAATTTATGTGCTTTTGTCGAGATATCAGAAGATTTTTCCTTTGATAAAATCAAGATTTGATTCAATTGACTTAAAACTTGAGATTTTGTGTTGTACAAAGCTTTCTTGTTTCCTAAGTATCCAATCAAATAATTGGTGTAAAGAATTTGAAGGTTTTGCCTCGAACTTGAAACTGGCTTAAATCTATCTGCTTTAAAAATAGCGTCTGTTAAGTCTCCTAAATATTCTGGCAAAGCGTATTCGTTTCCGTACAATTCTGTGTTAGAAATTCGTTTCAATACATTAGGATGTAATAAATGAGACAAAAGTCCTGACTGAACTTGTAAGTTTCTGTCCAGCAGCTTAGGATCTTCGCCACTTCCTCGGTGATTAAATCCTCGTCTTTGTTGTTGAAGGTGTTGAACCATCTCTTTGTCTACTTCAAATAATTCCGGTGCAAAGGCATGAGTTGCCAGAGCATTCATGGCTGCTTTTTGAGTTTTGTATGGTACCGGTGTTAGTGGGTTTGTGAAAGTTTCTTGACCTACAAACGCTCTGTTTACATAAACTCCACCAATTTGCCTTGTCATGATATTCAATTGAATTGCTTTTTGGCTGTTCAATGATAGGTATGCATTTCTCAATTCCATGTAAGACTGATTGTCTTTCGTGTATTTTTTCATCAATTGAGGAATTAATTTAGTGTCGATTAATTTAATTCTGTCGATTCCATATGCTACGGGGTCATTTGATAAATCGTAGATGTTTACAAGAGGATCTATTCCTTTACCTGGAGATCTCATGTCGTCTGCATCATTTCCAAATACTAATTTAGGGTCAGTTGATTTGGATAAGATTTTGTCCAACCTATTTTTTTCGACCTCTTCATCGTTTAATGCAGAAGAATAGCCATATTCAATTACCCAATGGTCGTATAATCCTGGTTTGTCATCATAGTAATAAGTTTGGTCTTCTTTGTTCAAGGCAAAGTTGATAGAAGGGTATTCCATTACAGAATTACACATTCCTTCTTTGTCCATTTTCTCTTGATTTTTAAGATCTTCTATCGATTGAATAGAGCTCCCTTTCATGTTGTGATTTAATCCTAAAGTATGTCCTACTTCGTGCAAAACTAACCTCTGAATTGATTCTCTTAAAAATTTATCTTTTTCAATTCCTTCCAAATCAGTCAATGAAATAGCTGTGTTTCCAAAAAACACGTCTTCTTGCATCATTGCGCCAATGCTGCAAAACTTATGATCGTGATTGGCTGCGCTATTTTCCATTTCAAAAAATTCCAATCCAGCTTTTTCAAATATCTCAGCAGAACGAATTCTACCTAATATATATACATACTCAAGCATAATGTCAGCTCCCAGTATTTCTCCTGTTCTTGGGTTTACAAAACTTGGTCCGTAACCTCCAAATGGGGGTTTTGGAGTAGATGTCCATCTCAACACATTGTAACGAATATCTCCAGCATCCCAGTCTGCAGTATCTGGTTGTATTTTTACAACTACCGCATTTTTAAAACCTGCCTTTTCAAAAGCCAAATTCCACTTTTCCACTCCTTCTTTGATAATAGGTCTGAGCTCTTTAGGTGTAGTGTTTTCAATCCACCAAGTTATCGGTGTGACTGGCTCTGATAAAGCTGCATTTGAATCTTTTTTCACCAAATTCCATCTGTGAATCATGTCTCTGTACGGAGTTACCGAAGCAGAAGTTTGATCCGTTACTTGAGTCATGAAATACCCCAGTCTTGGATCGTCTTTTCTTGGTTTGAAATCATTTTTAGGCATTTCTAAAATACTGTGGTGGTAAGTAATAGAAACACTTTGGTTGCTTGTCATTTCTTTGGAATAACCAGTTCCATTATCAAATACATACATCGTTCTCACGTCCGTATTGTTTGGATAGTTTTTGATTTTAAGAACTTTGGTTTTTGTTTTGCTCAAAGAACCCAATCTTGCTCCTTTGTATCCAGGAGGGTAAGTAGGCTTTATTTTGGCAAAATTTTCTTTCATAAAAAGAGAAGTTGCATCAATCAAAAATACATCTCCTGTTTTTCCAAGAATTTTTTCCGAGATAAGAATAGGTTTGTTGATGTTTGTCTCTGCCGATTTACTAATCTCATTTTTTGGGTCGAAATAGTAATTTGTGTTTTCTAACTGAAACTCTATGTTCCCGTAATATTTATTGATTTTAAAAATCTTGGATCCTCTGTAAGATCCTTTGAATGCACCCACATCCATCAGTCCATTTTCTACATAACTGAAGTAGATGAATTCTTCGCCAAGTTTTTTTTGGTCTATTTCTAAATAGATGTTACCATTTGTGGTATCTCTATACATAGGAAAAAGTCCGTCAGATTTTACGCAACTCTTTGTTACACTTTTGATGGATTTGAATGTTGGCTTCGATTTTTCAGGAGATTTTTCAGTTTCTTCTTTTCTCTTTTTCTTGAAAAGTTGAGCCTGCGAAGAGGTAGGTGTTGCAGTAACCATTAGCACCGAAAGCACCGTTGTAAATAAAATTTTCATAGTTTGTTTTGATTAGAACTTCTAATTTCAGAAAAAAAACGATGAAAAGAGGTGTTTTGGGTAGAATTTGTGATAAACGGTTTTTGAAAAAGGGAAATTCTACAAAAACATCCCGACCACAACTGCGGTAAGTAAACTAGCCACAGTTCCGCCAACAAGAGCTTTTACTCCAAGTTTAGAAAGCAACCCTTTTCGGTTAGGGATTAATGCACCAATTCCTCCAATTTGAATTCCTATGGATGCAAAATTAGCAAATCCACAAAGCATGTAGGTGCTCATTACCACAGCTTTTTCTGAGGCAAATTGTGACTTGATATTCCCGAAAGTGGCGTAAGCATAAAACTCATTCAATATTGTTTTTTCACCTAATAATTGTCCAGTGAGAACCATGTCTCCCCAGTTGTCAATTCCCATAATTCCTGCGATTGGTGCAAACAAATAACCAAGAATAAACTGAAAAGATAATTCGGAATAATTCGTGTTTTCAACGATCAATTCATTCAAGCCAGTTACAGCTCCAATTGAAGCAAGTAAATAGTTTGCCATGTACACAATCGCAGTAAAAACTAATAGCATAACCCCAACGTTTACTGCTAATTTCAATCCATCGGTAGATCCGTTAGTTATAGCTTCTAGAATATTAGAACCAATCTTTTCCTTGGGAATACTCATTTCCTTGTTGAACTCTTCCGTTTCTGGAACAAGAATTTTTGCGGCAACTACTGCCGCAGGAGCCGACATGATAGATGCAGTAAGTAAATGTTTTGCAAAGAACAAACTTTGTTCTGGATCGTCTCCACCAAGAAAACTGATGTAAGCAGCAAGTACACCTCCAGCAATTGTTGCCATTCCACCTGTCATTAGACACATCAATTCAGACTTTGTCATTTTTTCTAAATAGGGTCTTACCAAAAAAGGTGCTTCTGTTTGTCCCAAGAAAATATTACCTGCTGCAGTTAAACTTTCTGCTCCAGATAATTTCATGAATCTGCGCATGAGCCAGGCAAATAAGTACACTACTTTCTGTAATATTCCTAGGTAATACAGCATACTCATTAAAGCCGAGAAAAAGATGATTGTAGGTAGGATTTTAAAAGCGAAATTTTGAAGTGGTCCTTGAATTTCTCCTGTTCCAAATTGTCCAAAAACGAAGTTTGCTCCGGCATCTGTAAATCCAATAATTCTCATGAAACCTGCGCTGAGTGCATCAAAAAATGAAGCAACAAAGGGAACGTATAAAACTGCCAAAGCAAGAATTAATTGCAGTCCAAGTCCTTTTCCGACAAGGCTCCAGTTGATTGCTTTTTTATTCGAACTAAATAAAAAAGTAATGAAAATTAATACCAAAATCCCTAATAAACCTCTTGTTACGGAGTAGAAAGAAATACTGGTTGGGATAATTTTTGATTGGTACACAAACGGAAGAATAAGAATGGTAGGGTCTTGTCCTGTTCCTTCGTAAACCAAAGTCAGCTTTTTGCTCGAAATTTCGTTAATTAAATAACGTTGCTGAATTTCTTTAGTTTTAAATTTTCCGTCTTTCAGAGTCGCAACGTTGTCATTTTCTTTGAAATAATAAACCGTTGTTTTTCCTTCTTCGTCATAGCTCTGAGAAATAGAGTCAATGTCTGTTTCTATGCGCTGCAATGGGAAATTGAGCAAAAGTTCATTGCTGTCAACAATTTCCCAAGTACCTATGTCTTTACGGCCATTTATTTCCCATTTAAAACTGTGTTTCTTTTTGTCGTCCGTTAAGTCGATGTCAAATTTTATGTACGAACCAGAATCAATTTGTTCGGTGCCATTGGCAATATCGTATGCCCAAGTTCTTACAATCCTTTGCTCGATAGAGGTTTCTTGCTTAGTACATGAAAAAACCAGAAAAACCGAAAAT
>JAHEIE010000095.1 GCA_024639505.1 Crocinitomicaceae bacterium | reverse complement strand
TAAAAAAAAAAAGGGATTCTGATAGAATCTAACAACCAAAAACAAAAAAAGCCATCCTATGAAGGATGGCTTTTTGTTGTCTCACTAGGGCTCGAACCTAGACTCTTCTGTACCAAAAACAGACGTGTTGCCAGTTACACCATGAGACATTCGCGTTTTGAGATTGCAAATATAGAACTTTATCTTTTTATATCAAATATTCTTAAAAAAAATTATCCCTCAAATGTGAAAGAAAGTTGCCACATTTGGGTTCTTATTTTTTCTAATGGCGATGAAAAATAAGTTTTGTTGGGAATCAACACATTATTCATTCCCATATCCAATCTCAAATCTATTCCGAACTTAAAATATTGAAGAAAAAAATCGACTCCTCCACCTACTGACATAGTTACATTTGATCGCTTGATTTTCAACACATCGTCATAATCAAATTGCTCTTTCACATTGATATTACTCGACCAATCTACTCCGTACTTCCCTCCAAGCGTTCCATAAAAAGCGACATTGTTTATTCTATTTGTTACTAGTTTTAGCTGAAGAGGAAATTCTGTGTACACCGATCTTACTTCTCTCAAATATGTTTCTCTGACTCCGTTCTGTAAAAAGACATATTCCATATTTCTGTCCTGAAAAGAAAGCAAAATTGCCAATCTCAATTTTATATTTTCATTAAAAGAAATAGACCCCATTGGCCCTACCGCAAATGAACCAATTGAAACTGGGGTAAGTGAAACTAGTGAATCACTAAAATCAAAATCAGCTGTTCTTGTTGGTACAAGCGAAGATTGCGTGTATCCTAGCCAAAAACCCCAATGATATCTGCTCTTGGCAAAATTGGATAAATTAAGGGGCTTACTTTGACTCATTACCGAAAAGGACAGAAAAGTACTTAGTAGAATGAGAAGAATTAGTTTTTTGAACATGAACTTATTTTAATAGGGCTAACGAGTTATTTATTCGTTTAATTGCTTCAATTAAACTTTCCTTAGAGGCCGCATAAGAAATTCGAATTGTATTAGAAGAACCAAATGCCTCACCAGTTACAACCGATACCTTTCCATGCTCCAAAATGAACAATGAAAGCTCAGAAGCATTTTTAATTATTTTTCCTTCATAACTCTTTCCAAAATAACTACTTACATCAGGAAACACATAAAAAGCTCCTTGTGGATTGTTACAAATAACGCCTTCAATTTCATTAAGTCCTGCAACCACCAATTCTTTTCTTTCTTTAAATTCTTCTACCATGTAGCGAATTTCATCGGGCGAATTAGAAATAGCTTCCAATGCCGCCATTTGCGATACTGTAGAAGTACCCGATGTAATTTGTCCTTGTGCCTTGATACAAGCATCTGCCAACCATTGTGGTGCAGCAATATATCCAATTCTCCATCCAGTCATAGAAAACCCTTTCGAAACACCATTCACAATTACTGTTTGTTCTTTCACTTCTGGAAATTGTGCGATACTTTCATGAGTTCCGTCAAAATTGATTAACTCATAAATTTCGTCACTTATAATTGTAATTTCTGGGTGCTTTGACAAAACATTGGCAATTTGCATCAGATCATTTTTTGTAAATACTGTACCTGATGGATTGCAAGGAGAACTAAATATCACCAATTTTGTATTGGAAGTAATCGCTTTTTCTAACTCTTCTATATTGATTTTAAAATCAGTAGAAATATCAGATTGAACCACAACTGGAATTCCTTCGGCTAATTTTACTTGCTCGAAATAAGTTACCCAGTATGGAGCAAAAATTATAACTTCATCGCCAGGATCTAGAATACTCAAAAATATGTTCGCTAAGGATTGTTTAGCTCCTGTAGAAACAACAACTTGACTCGCTTTGTAGTCCAAATTATTATCTCTTTTCAATTTGTGTGCAATTGCCTCCCTCAATTCCATATAACCCGGAACTGGTGGATATTTGCTGTAATTATTTTCAATCGCTTTTATTCCAGCTTTCTTAATATAATCAGGCGTATCAAAATCTGGCTCACCCAAACTCAAACTGATTATGTCAATTCCTTGTTGTTTTAATTCTCGGCTCTTTTGAGCCATTTCAAGAGTTGCTGAGGGCAACATAGATTTTATCCTGGTAGATACGTGTTCCATTTTTATAAAAATTTTCTCTCAATTAGTGTATTAAATTGCATTACAGCTTCTGTCTCTTCATCCCATGAAGAGTATGTTTCAATTTCTGAGGACAAATAAGCCTTCGCTTCTATCAAAGTTTCACAACTATTTATTCTGTCCAGTACAGATTGATATTTTGTTTTATCACCCTCAAACAACTCATTAATGAACAAGAATTTTTGATTCAAAGCAATAGCTTCTTTCAAATCAGTAATTTTCGTTTTTTTCAATTTATCTCCTAGTGATTCGGGTTGTTTCGAACTTGCATAACTTTCATTGAGGGAACTCGCTTCTTCCACTATCACCTCGGTATTTTCAATCACTTCATCTTCTTGGGGTTCTGATCCTATTTCATTTATTTCATCTAACAAGTTTTTTTGGTTGGTCGAAATAACTAAACTTTCATCGTCTTCTGTATCAAACTGAAATGAGAATGAACTTTCTTCAACCACATCTATTTGCTTAGATTCAGTTTTATTTTCTTGGTTCAATTCTTCTACTAATTCTTGTTTTTCCAACAAAGCTTTATACCTTATCACAGTTAATCTTTCGTAAATATCTCTACTGTTTTCCAGCATTTCATTCACTTCTTCAAATCCCAATTTACCTTTTTCAAGCTTTTGGGCTTTTTTATTCAGAGCCTTGGCTAATTGAACTAGACTTAAATAATTTTGTTCACTCATAATTTCCTTTTTCTCTTATTTTAATCCAAACGTAGAAGAGCCTACTTTTAATCCATCCGAGTATATTTCTACTTTATAATCTCCCTTTGGTAATTCATCCATTGATTTTTCGTAAAAAACACAAAAATCCACAGCTTTTCCCTGATAATCTAATGTTCTTCCCACACTCACTTCTATTTTTTCTCCACCACTATTAATTTGAGTACTTTTTGTATTCGTTAGAACCGTTCCTTCAGGAGAAATTATTCTCATATAAAACAGTTTACTACCTTTTTCGGCAATAGAATTAGCTACGATGGTAAAACAAGCTTTTACTTGATCCGCTCTTTTTGCTCTACTTGTTTCTGTAAAACTTCCACTTGTTCTTACTCGAATAGCTTCTGCTGTCAGACCTAAAATTTGAAGTTTAGATCCCATTTCAACAGTTTTTGATAAATTCTCTGTTCGTTCTCTAAACTCGTCTCTTTCTCCTTTTACGTTAGAAATTGTTTGATCTTTTACTTTAATAGTAGCTTGTAACTCCAAATTCAAAGTATTCAAAGAATCTACTTTGTGTACGTAGTTCTTCATTACCTTCCTTAAAGTTTCTGCCTCTTTCCTCATTTTGTATAATTCTCTGGCAGTATATTTCCTGCTCTTTTCGGAATTTTCCAATTCCTGCAACAAAATAATTACTTTTTGTTTTTGAATTGCGATGCTATCGCTCAACTCTGTGTTCTCAGTGTTTACACTGTTGTATTCATTCAATAAGTTTTTTAATGAACCAGCAATATCATCTTCCATCATGGCATTCATTCCATTTCCGGCCATCATTGCTTCTAAACCAGCAATTTCTTCTGCGTAATTTTTATTTTGCTTGCTACTCGCGGAGAGTTCCCATGCAAGAAAAACAGCAATCAAACCAACAATAATCAAGGCGGTTATTAAAAGTGGGGTCTTATTTTTCATGACTGTGTATTTATTATTGTAAAAATATGTAAATTAAGGTGCAATTAGAACTATTTAACACAAAATATTAACATGCTCATTGATTTAATTAAAATTGGATTTCCAAAAAATTGTTTAAGCTGTTCCAACGCTTTGGTACAGAATGAAAATTATTTGTGTTCCAGTTGCTATTTTTATTTACCCAAAGGTGAGCTTGCCATACATAACGAAACAGATTCAGGTAAATTATTTGAGCCTCTAGATTCTTTTGTCGGTGCTGGTCATTTATTCAATTTTGATAAAAATGGAAAAACACAGCAGGTTTTACACGAACTGAAATACAATTCCAATCAAGATTTTGGTGAATATCTTGGGAAATTGCTTGGGAATGAGTTTTTTAATATACTGACTCATATAGATTTAATAGTTCCTGTTCCGCTTCATCCAAAAAAACAACATCAACGAGGATTTAATCAAAGTGAGTTACTTGCAAGAGGAATTTCGGATGTAACAAACATTAATATTTCAACAAATAATTTGATCCGAAATAGATTTACAGAAACCCAAACAAAAAAGAATAAAAGCGAAAGAAAGAAAAATATAGCAATGGCTTTCGAAATTATAAATAAGCTAGAATTTGAAAACAAACGAATTGTCATTTTGGACGATGTCATTACAACAGGCTCTACCCTTTCGGAATGTATCAAAGTTTTGTCCCAAGTTCAGGGAATCGAAATTAGCGGACTGCTTTTGGCTAAAGCAAATTTCTAGAGTTCATACAACTCATCAAAATCCAACATATTTTCACCATGTTTCTCAACGTAATCCTCCATGACTAAATAAGTTCTTTTAACTCCATAAATTCTAGAAAACAAAACTTCAAACTTCACATCTTTAGATACAATCATTAATACTTCTACGTAATCAGAATGTTTGCTAGATTGTAGGCTATGATTACAATCTGGACAGTAAAAATCTACTTTTTCGCCTTGTTTAAAATTATGACTGTAATCGTAATAGAAATCATACTTTCCTAAATTAGGATCCAAAAAAATGGAAAGAATATTGCCTTCTTCATTTTTAGTAAAAAACTCAATCCCTTCCTTCTCACGCAAATTCTCTTTGCAATGCGGACAGTGATATTCATAATTCCCTATGTCAGTTAGTATTCCCATATTTCGTTATTAAAATAGGTATAATATTTAACATAACAAAAAAACTTCATTAAAGTTTAAAAACCGAGGTTAGCTTGAAATTCAAAAAGCTGTTTTTCAATTTGTTTTAAAAATTGAATAAAAAAATGAATAAAAAGTAAATAATGTTCTATCAATTCTCTTACCTTTAAACCAAGAAAGTTCTTTCAAACCTATTGACCCACACTCTCGTTATATAAACTTAACATTTTATAATATTGGAGAATAACTTCGGACATCGATGGCGGGCCTCAACCAATTCAAATTGGTTTGCTTTATTGCAATACAGAGGATTACAGACATGCACGAGAATCTCCTTCCATTACTACAGAAGTTTATAAAGCTTCTAGTGTGGGTTTTTTTATGCTTTCATCTGAACCTATTCATTTCTTGGGTGTACAGAAAGAAAACATAAATACAATAAACTCATGAAAAACATTCTAATTGTGCTAACTCTAATAGCCATAAACTCACTTTCTTTCGGTTCCAAAAACGAGAACAACTTATCTTCCAAAATAAATTCTGTTACCGTTTATCTCAACGGAGCTCAAGTTGAAAGAAAAAGTAAAGTTTCTTTAAAAACAGGTATAAATACACTCATTTTTCAGGATGTATCACCCTTTCTCAATCCAAAAACAATTCGGGTAAAAGGAATGGGAGATTACATCATTTTGGATTCTAAAAAAACAATTTTATACCCAGAACCAATTGAGAAAAAAGAAATTCCTACTCGAATAACTCGCTTGATTGAAAAAATGAAAGATTCGATTAAAGTTTTAAATTTTGATAGATCCAACGTATCTGCAAAATTAAATCACTTGAACACCGAAAGAAAGTACATTCTTGCGAATAAAATTTATTACAAAGATACGTTGCCAGTATTTAAAGAATCCTTGGCTTACCTCAGAAAACAACTTTTTGAAATCACAGAGCTCGAACATGAATTAAAAGTAAAAAATGATAAGCTTGAGCAAAAAATTATAGAAATAAATAACAGACTAAAAGGATTGAATAACTTTCAAGACAATAACAAACTTAAAGACACTAGAAAACCAATTCATCAGATTGAGGTAACTGTAAAAGCAAATAAAGCTCTTGCTGGAACAATGACAGTTTCCTATTTCGTATCAAATGCCAGTTGGTCTCCAAGTTACGATATACGTGTAAAAAACAGCAGTTCACCAGTAGAATTAACAATGAAAGGAACCGTGTATCAAAATACGGGAGAAAGTTGGGATAATGTAAAATTGACTTTATCTACAAACAATCCTTACAAGAATAAAATAAAACCTGAACTGAGCGTGTGGTACATTAACTATTACAATCCAAATATTGGATATTACAAAGATGCAAATGTGACACCAAGAAGGCAAGATGCAACAAAAAGAATGGTTGAATCTCTGAGTTTAAAAGAGGTTGCTTTGAATGAAAATACAGATGAATACAATGACAATTACGCTCCTGCCGCAGTGAGAAGTACTGACTACACTGTAAAAACTCAAACGATGGCTAATGTGGAGTATAAAATAGACTTAAGATACAGTATCTCGGCAGACAACAAAGCTCATTTGGTTGCTGTGAATCAACAAGAAATTGCGGCAAATTACATTCATTATCTGGTTCCAAAATATGACAAAGAATCTTACTTGGTTGCGCAATTGACTGATTGGGAAGAACTTGATCTTCTTCCGTCTAAAGCAAACTTATATTATGAAGGAAGCTACATTGGTGAGTCCAGAATAAATCCTACTGCAAATGATACCCTTTATATTTCATTAGGTAACGACAGAAACATTCGAATAAAAAGAACCAAAGACAAAGAAAAATCTAGAGAAAAAGTATTTTCTAACAGAAAAGAAACGACAGTTTCTTACGATTTACTAGTAAAAAACATGAGTTCCTCTGAGTATCAAATCATCGTAGAAGATCACTTGCCAGTTTCTCAAAATAAAACAATTGTAGTAACAGTTGAGAATAAATCGAGGGCTCATTTCAATGAAAAAACAGGAATGATGGAATGGAAATTTGACCTGAAACCGAAAGGAAATAAAAAATTGAATTACACATATAAAGTCGAATATGATAACGACAAACCCCTTGACCTGAGTAGGCTCTAACATCAAGGTTCTCATTCTCAAATAAAAAAGAAGTAAAAATCTCATTCCCGAACTCGTGGTTTGAGATTTTTTTTTGTGCATCTTTGTGTATGATTTTATTTCCAGGATGTAAAATAAACCTAGGACTATCTATCTTGAACAAGAGAAAAGATGGCTACCACAACCTTGAGAGTATTTTTCTGCCTGTTCCTCTTTTCGATTCTTTGGAATTTATTGAATCTGACTCATTTAGTTTTAATTGTAACCTAGAAATAGATGATGAAAAATCGAATTCGATTATAAAAGCCTATCAATTACTTTCAAAAGATTTTGAGCTTCCTCCTATTACCATTTACTTACACAAACAAATTCCTATGGGAGCTGGTTTGGGCGGTGGATCTTCCAACGGAGCGTTCATGTTGGTAGGATTAAACAATCATTTTTCTTTGGGATTGACGAATGAAGAATTGGAAAAATATGCTTTACAAATCGGCAGCGATTGTCCTTTTTTTGTTGAGAACAAACCCAAATTAGTTCATGGTGTTGGAGAAATTCTTGAAGATTATCCCATAGATCTATCTGAGATGTATTTGCAATTAGTAAATCCAGAAATTCATGTAAGTACTCGAGATGCTTTTGAGGGGTTAGTTATAAAATCAACTCCCAATCCTGAGCTTAGCGATGTGGTGAGTTCCTCTCCTATTTCGGATTGGAGAAACTTAATTTTTAATGATTTTGAAACTCCTATTTTCAAGAAACATCCAGAAATAAAGAAAATAAAAGAAACACTGTACGCGCAAGGCGCAAATTTTGCCTTGATGACTGGCACAGGCTCTACTGTTTTTGGTTTATTTGAAAAAGAACCGAACACCTTAGATTGGCCAGAACATTATTTTGTAAGAACGATAAAATTGGGTTAGCAATCTTGTGTAATTCTTGCCAATAGCCTACTTTTGCAACCTATGAGCGAATTACTTAAGGAAATAGAAAAGCGTAGAACTTTTGCTATTATCAGTCACCCAGATGCAGGAAAAACAACCCTTACCGAGAAGCTACTGCTTTTTGGTGGAGCAATACAGACGGCTGGGGCAGTTAAATCTAATAAAATTACCAAAACAGCTACTTCCGATTTTATGGAAATAGAGAAACAGAGAGGAATTTCTGTAGCAACTTCTGTGATGGGATTTAATTACCAAGGATTAAAAATAAACCTACTGGATACACCTGGACACAAAGATTTTGCAGAAGACACTTTCAGAACCTTAACAGCTGTAGATTCCGTAATTCTTATTATTGATTGTGTAAATGGTGTGGAGCCTCAAACCGAAAGACTGATGGAAGTCTGTAGAATGAGAAATACACCAGTGATGGTTTTTATCAATAAATTGGACAGACCAGGTCAAGATCCTTTTACACTTTTGGATGAAATTGAAGAAAAGTTAGACATTCAAGTAAGACCTTTGTCGTGGCCTATAAATATTGGCGATAGATTCAAAGGGGTTTACAACATTTACGATTCTTCGCTGAATTTATTTCAAGTAAATAAAACCAATATTGAAGACGAAGTTGTATCCATTAAAGATTTGAGCGACACTCAATTGGACGATTTTGTGGGAGAAGAAGATGCTAATCAATTGAGAGAAGACATTGAACTGATAGAAGGAGTATACGAAACATTCAATGTTGAGGAATACTTAAAAGGTAATCTAGCTCCAGTTTTCTTTGGATCTGCTCTCAACAATTTTGGAGTTCAGGAACTATTAAATTCTTTTATAAGAATTGCTCCTTCACCACAACCTACCGAAACAGACATTAGAATGGTTGCTCCTATTGAGCCAAAATTATCTGGTTTTGTTTTTAAAATCCATGCAAACTTAGACCCAAATCACCGAGATAGAATTGCCTTTTTTAAAGTTTGTTCGGGGAAATTTGAAAGAAATAAATTTTATCAACATCAGCGAATTAGCAAAAAATTGAGATTTAATAATCCTACGAGCTTTATGGCTCAGGATAAAAGTATTATTGATTTTGCCTATCCAGGCGATGTAATTGGTTTGTATGATACAGGAAGTTTTAAGATTGGTGATACCTTGACCGAAGGAGAAGAAATGAATTTTAAAGGAATTCCTAGTTTCTCGCCCGAGATGTTTAGAGAATTGGTTAACAAAGACCCAATGAAAACGAAACAGCTGGAAAAGGGAATCCAACAACTGACTGATGAGGGAGTTGCGCAATTATTTACCCAACAACCTGGTAATAGAAAAATCATTGGTGTGGTTGGTGAGCTTCAGTTTGAAGTGATTCAGTACAGATTGAAACACGAATATGGAGCGAGTTGTGATTTTACACCAAAAAATTTCCATAAAGCTTGCTGGTTAACTTCATCGGACAAAGATAAAATGCAGGAATTTGTTAGAAGAAAAGCAAGTTACGTTGCTGAAGACAAAGATGGAAACTATGTGTTTTTGGCTGAATCTGCTTTCTTGCTAAGACAAGCTGAATTTGATTACCCAGAAATTACTTTCCACAAAACGAGTGAATTTAAGGTTTAAGATTTTAATCGTATCTTGAAACCATGAAAAGGATGGAAAAGATACTTTGGAGCCTATTTATTGTAGGTTTACTTTTTAAAATTATGCATTGGCCAGGAGCTGGAATTTTAACGATTTTTTCGCTTGCTTTTATCTCCGTTTTATATTTCTATCTGGGCATTGGACTCTTTAATAACCTGTCTATCAATTCGATGTTTAAAAAAGTGAGTTACTCTCATAATCAGCGATATAATTTACTTTTTGGTGCAGTATTTGGAATTATATTAGCTACTTTAATTATTGGATTCCTATTTAAGTTCATGCTATGGCCTGGTGGAAACATGATGTTATCTATTGGACTGATATCAATACTGATTACACTCTCGATTTACGTGGTAATTAAGAATAATAGCAAGGTTTCTATTGCCAAATCTGCTTTTTTTAGAGTCGCTTTCGTAATTTTCATTTCTCTTTGTTTGTATGGAATTCAAACCGATTCAATAATTGATTTTTACTACCCAAATGATCCTCGTTACGCAGAAGCATTAAAACAAATCATTCACAACCCAAATGATACTGCCGTACAAGAAAACTTTGTAAAATTGAAAGAGGAAAGGATGATGTTTAACGAAGAAACAAATAAAAGGATTAACAACTAAATTCATAGATTTTAAAATTAATCAAGCTTTATCATAAAAAAAGCGACCCAAGGGTCGCTTTTTTTTGTATTCATTCTATGAATTATTTGTTGTTGTGAACATGCACATCCATCTGTGGGAAAGGAATGTTCAATCCTTTGCTTCCAAACTCTTTGTAAATTCTTTCGTTCATATTGAAATACACCGCCCAATAATCTTGGGTATTACACCAAACTCTCAGAGTTAAATTAACCGAACTATCTCCAAGTTCTACCAATCCTATAAAATTGTCTTCTTCGTCTATAATTCTAGGATCATCTTTTACAAATTCCAACAAAGTATTTTTAGCTGTATCATAATCATCTCCATAAGCAATTCCTACAGTAAAATCAACTCTCCTTTTTGTTTGAGTAGAATAGTTAATCATATTTCCATTCGCCAAGGGTCCATTTGGAATAATGACTGTTTTATTGTCCACGGTATTTAAAATAGTATTGAATATTCTCAATTCTTTCACTGTTCCACTTTCTCCTTGAGCTTCAATAAAATCTCCAACTTTATAAGGCTTAAAAAATAAAATCATTACACCTCCTGCTAAGTTAGAAAGTGTTCCAGAAAATGCCATTCCAATAGCAAGACCAGCAGCCCCCAGAAGTGCAACAAAAGATGTCATTTCGATACCCAATTGACTCAAAGCCGTAATAATAACAAGAATTCTTAAAGAAATTGCAATCATACTCGCCAAGAAACTCTCTAATGAAGGATCATAATCTTTCTTTTCAAAGGTAGTTACTACGATATTATTGATTCGCTTTACCAGCCAAAACCCAATTACTAGTACCAAAATTGCAAATAATAATGAAGTACCGTATTCTATTACTTTATCCATTATCCAACTTAAATTGTATACAGTTGATTCTATAATTTGTGTTGTATTTTCCTCCATGTTTTTTATAATTGTTTGTTGGTTAAATAGTTTTACGCTGCAAACTTACCAAATGATAAAAGCAATTTAAAGAAAACAAGAGGAAATCTGTGATTAGATATTACAATCCTGAATAGTCTTGTTTAAAGTAGATAAATCAAATCCTTTGCTCTTGGCTATATTGATGTAATTCTTATAAACCTCCGAGTTTAGTTCTTTGGTTCGAGCCAGAATCCAAAGATACTTACGTGAAGGTGAGCCTACTAAAACATGCTCATAATTAGAATCCAATTCTATAATGTAATAATCACCATAAAACGGCCTAAAAAAGCTAACTCTAATTTCGCCTGGTTTTTCAGGATTAGGCACTTTTGCATTTCCAGTTGCCTCTTCCCATTTTTCGTTCTCTGTATTAAATCCTTTGTTTACGACCAAAACCCCTCCATTGTCCTTCAGTGAATAGTTGGCTGTGACACATTTCAGATTTTTTTCGAACGAATTTGGCAATCGAGCAATTTCATACCACTCGCCCGAGTATTTTGTTAAGTCAACAAAATTTTCGGTTGTTAGTTCTTTCTTTTGAGCACAATTAAATAGTGAAAAACTCATAAAAACGAGAAGGATTTGATATAGTTTCATTGGATAAAATTCTATTTAAAAATACGGTTTTTTCAATAATTAAATCATAAATAACTTAAGTATTGTTTCCATTTAAAGTTATTTGACTCCATTTATCCATTTCCTTGTTTCAATCCAATAAAAAAATGTATTTTTAAGTAAAATGAAAAACTATGAGTACCGTTTTAGAAATAAAAAATTTAACCAAAGCTTACGGTAAATTTTTGGCTGTTGATAATCTCTCTCTCACCGTAAAAAAGGGAAATGTATTTGGGATTTTAGGTCCAAATGGAAGTGGAAAAACAACCACACTAGGAATGGTGCTG
>JAHEIE010000092.1 GCA_024639505.1 Crocinitomicaceae bacterium | reverse complement strand
ACAACCAATAAAATTAAGAACCCCAGAAGAGCAAAAAGCACTATTGAAAAAATTGCATGATGCAGAAAAATTAGGGAATTTATTTCACGATAAAATTGAAATCGTTTTCCAAGATTCTGAGGGACTGAAAGAGGTGAATACCACAATATGGGCTGTAGGAGAAGATCATATTGTTCTGAAAAAAGGTGTTTTTATTCCTATCCATCGCATAGTTTCTATTCAAATCTAAACTTGTTCATCAAATTGTAAAATTTGTTAAACAAAATAGATTTTTACAATAATTTCATCTATCTTTAGTTTCTCAAAGAAAACTAAACGCTTATGCCTTTTCAAGCAGGGGAACTCCTTTCTAAAATAAACAGTCCAGAGGACTTAAAAAAACTGGTTTCACCAGAACAACTACCACAATTTTGTAAAGAATTGAGGCAATTTATTGTGGATGTTGTTTCTGAAAAAGGAGGGCATTTTGGTGCAAGTTTGGGTGTTGTAGAACTAACTTCTGCAATTCACTATGTATTCAATACACCATACGATCAATTAGTATGGGACGTAGGTCACCAGGCTTATGGTCACAAAATAATTACTGGACGTAAAGATGTATTTGACACAAACAGAATATACAAAGGAATAAGTGGATTTCCGAAAAGAAGTGAAAGTGAGTACGATACATTTGGTGTGGGACACTCATCTACTTCCATCTCCGCAGCTTTGGGGATGGCAGTAGCCAGTCAAATAAAAGGAGAAACAGAAAGACAGCACATTGCCGTAATTGGAGATGGCGCAATGACTGCTGGATTAGCTTTTGAAGGGCTTAATCACGGAGGAATTGAAGATTCTAATATGATTGTGGTACTCAATGACAATTGCATGTCAATTGACCCAAATGTAGGAGCATTGAAAGAATATTTGAGAGATTTGTCTGCATCCCAACCTTACAATAAGGTAAAAGATGAAGTATGGAATTTACTTGGTAAATTGAGCTCGTTTGGTGCTAGTGCACAACAAATTGTGCACAAAGTAAGTGATGCATTGAAGGGAAGTATTTATCAAAAAAGTAATTATTTCGAATCGTTGAACTTCCGATATTTTGGACCTGTAGATGGACACGATGTGCAAGCGATGGTTAAATTGTTTAACGAAATTAAACACTTGCCTGGACCAAAAATCGTTCATTGCTTGACCGAAAAAGGAAAAGGATTTAAACCTGCGGAAGACGGGGATACCACCGTTTGGCATGCACCAGGAATATTTAATAAAGAAACGGGTGAAATTGTAAAAGTTTTGCCAAAATCAACAGATGCACCTAGGTTTCAAGACGTGTTTGGACATACGATTGTAGAGCTAGCCGAAAAAAATGATAAAATTACAGGAGTTACTCCAGCAATGCCAACAGGATGTTCTTTGAATATTATGATGAAGGCAATGCCAGAGAGAGCTTTTGATGTAGGAATTGCAGAGCAACATGCTGTTACTTTTTCTGCGGGATTGGCAACACAAGGAATGATTCCTTTTTGTAATATATACTCTTCGTTTATGCAACGAGCTTACGATCAGGTGTTGCATGATGTGGCGATTCAAAACTTGAATGTTGTATTTTGTTTGGATAGAGGAGGTTTAGTTGGAGCCGATGGACCAACTCACCACGGAGCTTACGATTTGGCTTACATGAGATCTATTCCTAACATGATTGTTTCTGCGCCAATGGATGAATTGGAATTGAGAAACTTGATGTACACTGCCCAGGCAGATAAAAATGGGCCTTTTTCTATTCGTTACCCAAGAGGAAAAGGGATAATTCCAGATTGGAAAAAACCAATGCAGAAATTGACTATCGGTCAAGGAAGAAAATTGAAAAATGGTACCGATGTTGCGATACTTACAATTGGTATTACCGGAACTTTTATATCAAAAGTAGAAAAGCAATTCCAAGAGAAAGGAATTAGCGTAGCGCATTACGATATGCGTTTTCTTAAACCTATGGATGAAACCATTCTTCATGAAGTATTTACGAAATTTGATAAAGTAATTACCGTTGAAGATGGAACGATAATTGGCGGACTTGGTTCGGCAGTGTTAGAGTTTATGTCCGAGAATGGTTACCAAGCTCAGGTAAAAAGATTAGGAATTCCGGATAGGTATATCGAGCACGGAACTCAAGCAGAATTGTATAAAGAATGTGGCTTTGACGCTGAATCTATTTCAAAAGAAGTTGAGAAGATGGCTGAGGTTGCCAAAGAAACCGCAGTAAACAAACTAGGTTAAACGATACTCGAAAGCAATTTAAACATGCTTCCGTCACTAGGTTGACATCCATTTTTTAACATTTCGAATAACTCTATTTCTCTATTTTTTGTATAAACTTTACTTGTTTTGTATGATTTTATAGATGCTTTTTTGTCCTCAATGGCTTTCAAAACTTCTTTAGGATTCAAAAAACTTACATCATTACTTTCTAGTCCAATCAGTTGTGCTTTTTCTTTGCCATAATAGAAATACTTCATGTCGTTTTCGGTGGCAAACTCGATGTATTCCATTTTGTGCAAAACGGAATTGTACACTACATCGCTAAACGTATCAATTATTCCATCTACCTTCTTTTGGTCGGTTTCTTTAATTTTCTTCCAGAATTCAGCATCAATTCCGTTCACAGCTAAGTATTCTGTAAATTCTTTTTGAAATAGTTTTAGTTCATCTAGGGAAAGAGCTCGGTAAGTTGGCATGGCTTATTCTTGTTTTTTTATTATCATTCCAACCTTGGTAGGTATGACAATGAGTTTTGTCTTTGTTTTACAAAGGTATTTAAACTTTCCCGAAATTACAGACTAACTCCTCCCGTTTGTGGGTTCTGTAAAAATCTTAATGTGATGAAAATTACCGATAAATTAGATTCCTGCCTTCGCAGGAATGACAAAGTGGGTAGTGTGTTGTGTCAAAAAGAATTACTTTTTTAATGTAATTCTTAAAGTAGTTCCTTGGTCTATTTTAGAGGAAAGGACGTAAATCTTGCCTTTTAATTGTTCTTCCACAATTCGTTTTACTAAACTTAATCCCAATCCCCAGCCTCTTTCTTTGGTTGAAAAACCAGGATTGAAAATAGATTTGAAATTAGAAGAAGGAATTCCTTTTCCAGAATCGGTTATGTCAAGAATTACTTTTTTGTCATCCTCGGAAACAACAAAACTGATACTTCCCTTTTTTCCTTGAATGGCATCAATGGCATTTTTGGTTATGTTTTCAATCACCCATTCAAAAAGCGATGTGTTGATGCGAACAATGGCATTTTTGGAGCCCGATACACTCAAATCAACCTGCTTAGAAACTCGATTTCTGAGATACTCAAGTGATTTGTCGACTTCCGAAAATACATTTTCTTCTGTAGTTTTTACTTCAGATCCAATTTTAGAAAATCGATCTGTAATCGTATTGAGTCGCGTAATGTCCTTGTTCATTTCGGTAATGGATGATTCTGGAACTCCATCTGCTTTTATAATCTCTAGCCAAGCCATTAGGGAAGAAAGCGGAGTTCCTAGTTGGTGTGCAGTTTCTTTTGCCATTCCCGCCCATACTTGGTTTTGTTCAGCTTTTCGGAAAGTGCTAAACAAGAAATAGGAAACCATCAGAAACAAGAGGATAATTACCAATTGAATCCATGGGTAGAAGCGCAATTGCTTGAGCAAGGTTGATTCGGCATAATAAATATATCCCTTGTTTTCGCCTCCAAACGAAACTTCTATTCTAGAGTTTTCGGATTGAAGAACTGAAATAGTTTGTGCTATAGCCGCAGAGTCTTTTATCTTTTCTTGTTCAATGTTTATTGTTCTCCTTATTTCGTTTGTTGCTGAATCCACATACAGAATTGGAATAGAGGAAGAGTTGGCTATTAATTCATTTTCAAAAGAGATAATCAATGATTTCTGCTTGTTTTTGAGCTCTTCAAACAGCTTAGAGTTTCCGTAGTGTAAAATTTGGTATTGAAGATTGGTGTTCGGAATTTGAATAGGAGAGTTTATCGAATCCCAGCTGTCAACAATGGTTTTTATGGAATTGTTGTATTCTTTTTCTGATTCAAAATCTTCTTTGCCAAACGGAATATCTGTTCCAGAAAAGGTGATTTCCTTTCGCCCAGATTTTAGGTCAACATACTCAAGTATTTTCGGAATATTATTGTTTTTTGAAAGAAAAGAATAGATGAAAGTGTAATCGTTTTGTTCCCTGCTCGATTCTTTTAGCGCAAATGCCCAGTCTTGGATATTGCCGCTCTCCTCAGCTCTCAATTGATCAAATGTTTGATTTGTCAAATTGATTAATTGAGCTTGTTTTTTTACAGTTTCACTCCATAGCTTTACTCTCAGTCGCTCTTCTTCTTGAATTTTCTTGGCAAGATAATTTGTGTACCAGAGAGACACACTAATTATAATTAAAGCGAATATGGAAAGGATGATTTTCCAAATTTGCTTTGTAGAGTATAGTTTTTTTGATTTCAATCCTTCCTATAAATATTAATTGTTAAATATAACAGAATTTTTTATGCTTCTAGTCTGCTGTCACAATGATGAAAATCAAAAGTCGTAATGTCTCTTGAAGCCTACTTTGGATTAAGAACAAGATTTTCTATCATCATGTAAATTCCCGCCACAACAACAATGGAAACGATAAAATAGCGCCAGAAATTGTATCCTCTTGCTTTTTGAGTAGCTGCCATAAAAAAGGCAATTATTACCACTGCTATTCCTACACCTATATAATACGCCATTATTGTCCTGTAAACCATCTGTAAAAGTCATTCCCGTTTGCATAGAGCATGACAAAAAGTAAAATAAAGAACCCAAACATTTGGGCTTTTTCCAAAAATTTATCACTGGGTGGCCTTCCCGAAATCATTTCATAAATCAAAAACATAACATGTCCTCCATCCAAAGCAGGAATGGGAAGAATATTCATGAATGCGAGAACTACTGATAGAAAAGCAGTTCGAGACCAAAATATTTTCCAGTCCCAAGTTGTTGGGAATATACGTGCTATAGTTCCAAATCCTCCCACTTTCTTTACTGCTTCTTTTTTGGTAAAAATAAGTTTGAATTGATTTACATAATCCATCAGGGTTGTTTGTGCAAGCGCAATACCTTCGGGAATTGCTTGTCCTAAACTATAGCTTATATGGGTTTTTTTGAAATCATGCGTAAGGAAAAACACATTTTGAAACCCTAATTTATAAGTTGTATCAAAACGAGAGCTGAAAGCAAGTTCTTGCCCATTTCTGTTTACCACCAAATCAAATGAATCTAGATTGTTTTCCTTCATTGTTGTTAATTCCTTTCGAAACTGATCGAACATAGACACATCCATTCCATTTATTTGCTGGATTTGATCTCCTTTTTTAAGACCTAATTCTTGTGCTATTCCAGTTGGCATTACAGAGTCTATTTGTGTAGGAACTCTGGGTATGAACACGATGCTTTCTTTTTTTAGCATGTAGTCAATTCCTTCGTCTTGGATTGTAATATTTACCAATTCACCATTTCTTTCAATTGTATAATTCTTTGCCTGATTGATCAGCATTTTGTTATTGGCTTGCATGAGTTCGCTCAATGGTTCGTCTTCTATCGAAATTATTTTATCGCCATTCTGAAATAAATTGTCTCCAACAAGAGTAGGAGTGAGTACCTCAATTCCGTGAATGTGATCCTCATTTTTCACATAATCTTTACCCCAAACAAATGCAATCATTGCGTACAAAAAGAAAGCGAGCAGAATATTAACAATCACTCCGCCAATCATCACAATCAATCTCTGCCAAGCGGGTTTGGAACGGAATTCATCAGGTTTTGCTGGTTGTTTCATTTGGTCGGTGTCCATCGATTCGTCAATCATACCGGCAATTTTCACAAAACCTCCCAACGGTAACCAGCCAATTCCGTATTCTGTGTCACCTTTTTTGTATTTGAAAAGAGAGAACCAAGGATTAAAAAACAAGTAGAATTTTTCTACTCTTATCTTAAAAATTCGGGCAGGGATAAAATGCCCCAATTCATGTAAAACTACAAGAATTGAAAGAGCAAGTAACAATTGAAAAATAACAGAAAATGTTTCCATGAAAGTAAAGTAAAATTAGAGGTTAGTTACAGAATTCTTGTGCAATTCTTCTTGCCTCGGTATTGGTTTGGATATAGTCTTCAAGCGTAGGCTTTGTTATAAAAGTTGTTTTCTCAATAGTTTTTTCATTGATGTTTCCAATATCTAGGAATGAAATTTTTCCATCCAAGAAGGCCTTGTTCGTGATTTCGTTTGCTGCGTTCAATACGCAAGCTGCGTTTCCTCCTTGTTCTATCACTTCAAAAGCCAATTTCAGGTTTTTAAAAGTATCCAAGTCGGGTTTTTCAAAGGTAAGATTTGGATAATCGAAAAAGCTAAAACGATCAAAATTTGATTTAGGTCTCTCTGGGTAAGTCAACGCGTATTGAATTGGTACTTTCATACTTGGAATTCCCATTTGAGCCAAAATACTGCTGTCTTCGAATTGAACTGCAGAATGAATGATGGACTGAGGATGAACCACAACCTCTATTTTTTCGGCTGGGATTCCAAACAACCACTTGGCTTCTATCACTTCTAGCCCTTTGTTCATAAGCGAAGCAGAATCAATGGTGATTTTTGCACCCATCTCCCAATTAGGATGCTTTAGTGCTTGTTCTCTTGTTACTGATTTCAATTCTTCTAAACTTTTTCCTCTAAAAGGACCGCCCGAAGCTGTGAGGATAATTTTTTCAATTTTGTTTTCGAAATTACCTGCCAAGCATTGAAATATAGCCGAATGTTCGGAATCTACAGGGTAAATGTTTACTCCTTTTTCTTGAGCTAATTTGGTGATAATATCTCCTGCAACTACTAGTGTTTCTTTGTTGGCAAGTGCAATGTTTTTTTTAGCATTAATTGCGTGAATCGTTGGTAATAAACCCGAGTAACCCACTGTTGCAGTAAGCACCGTTTCTACTTCGTTCATTTCCACCACTTGATTCAAAGAGTCTTCACCAGCATACACTTTTATGTCGTGCTCCCAAAGCACATCTTTTACTTTTTGGTACTGAGATTCATCCACAATCACCACCGTGTTGGGTTTGAATTTTAGAGCTTGTTCTATCAATAAGTCTGCGTTTCGGTTGGCAGTAAGAACTACCAATTCAAATTTTTCGGGAAACTGTTCAATTACCTCAAGGGCTTGAGTTCCTATCGAACCTGTAGAACCTAATATTGCGATGCCTTTTTTACTCATTCAAACTTAATTTTTTGCTACTTGTAAAGTTAGTTTTTTTTGACTTTTATTTCAGAAGAATCTCCTCAATAAACTGCCTGTCATTTTTCAATCTTGGGATTTTGTTTTGTCCACCTAGTTTGTTTTTGGATTTCAACCAGTTAGAAAACGTTCCTTCCTCAGCTTTGTGTAGGATGGGTTTTTCCAAAATCATTTTCCGCTTCGCCTCATAATCCGAGTTTAATTCTTGCAACGTATTATCTAGGATATCAATAAAATTAGATAGATTTTCTGGTGGTTTCAAAAACTCAATTACCCATTCATGTGCTCCTTTTTCGTTGCCATTCAGGTATTTTGGTGCTACCGTGTATTCCTTGAAAGAAGCTTGAGATTGCTCACAAGCTGCTTTAATTGCCAAATCAGTGTTTTCTATAATGAGTTCTTCGCCAAATGCATTGATAAAATGTTTGGTTCGACCGGTTACTTTTATTTTGAAAGGAAACAACGAGGTAAATTTTACCGTATCGCCCACAATATATCTCCACAAACCGCCATTGGTTGAAATGACTAAGGCATAATTTGTATTTAATTCTACTTCTTGCAATTCAATTGTTTGTGAGTTGGTTCCGTCAAATTTATCCATGGGAATAAATTCATAAAAAATACCGTAATCAAGCATCAAGAGCATATCGTCCGCCTTGTTCTCCTTTTGCAAAGAGAAAAATCCTTCAGAAGCATTGTAGGTTTGGTAGTAGTTTAGTTGTTGCGTTGGTAAAAGAGTTTCAAATTGATTTTTGTAGGGTTGGAAATTCACGCCTCCGTGCATGTATAATTCCAAGTTGGGCCACACTTCGAGCAATGATTTCCCTTCGGAAACTGAGATAATTTTGTTCAAAAGAACGAGCATCCAAGAAGGAACACCTGCTATTATTTTAACATCCTCTTTGAGGGATGCTTTTGCCATCTTCTCGATTTTTTCTTCCCAGTTTTCCATCAAAGTAATTTCCTTGCTAGGAGTTCGTCTTATTTCTGCCCAAAGAGGTAGATTCTTAACTATAATTGCTGATAAATCGCCAAAGTAGCTGTCGCTATTGAGTTTGTTCACAGAAGTGTTGCCTCCAAGAATAAGATGTTTTCCAGAGAATAATCGCGCTCCAGGATTGTTGTGGTAGTAAATGCTTAATAAATCTTTTCCACCTTTGTAATGGCAGTCTTGAATGGCTTCTTGAGTTACCGGAATCAATTTACTTTTTGCGTCAGTCGTTCCCGAAGATTTCGAAAACCAGTGGGTTTTTCCTGGCCAAAGAATATTTTCTCGTCCAGCAATTGATTTTTGGATAAATGGTGTGAAATCCTCGTAGGTTCTGAGGGGAGTGTTTTTTTTAAAATCATGGTAGCTTGCTGTATCCGCAAAACCATGTTGTTTTCCAATTTCTGTGTGTTTTGCTTTTTCAAGCAAGTTGTCCCAAACTGCTTTTTGGGTATCAATAGGATTTTCTGTAAAGTGCTCAATTTGCTCTATTCTTTTCTTAATAATCCAAGAAAAAATAGTGTCAAAAGGCATAGAAATAAGATGAAGGAATTAGCTTGAATTCCCAGATGAATTTTGTCAAATTAAGACCTAGAAGAAAATGAGGTAACTCACAACCATAATAGCAACAGCCGTGTAAACGTAACCTATAATTCCTGAGTTTTCGTGAAAATAATTGTCTGACATTTGTTTCTTTTTTTGTAAAAGTAATTAATCTTCTAATTGTTACAAATTTATTTTTTAATCTCTTCCTCCGATTAATCGAAGTAAGAACAAAAATAAATTGATGAAATCTAAATATAAATCAAGCGCTCCGTAAATCGCTCTCTTTCTTGTTGATGCTGTTCCAATTTCAGAACCTTCTCCAATTCTTTTTAATTTCTGAACATCGTATGCTGTCAATCCTGTAAAAATGATAACCCCGATTACACTAATTACATAGCTCATCATGCTACTTTTCATAAAAAAGTTGATAACCATCGCAATTAATATAGCGATAAGTCCCATGTACAAAATGTTTCCTAGTTTGGTAAGATCTGTAGTGGTAGTGTATCCTACAACAGCCATCACAGCAAACACAGATGAGGCAGAAAAGAATGCTGTCGAAACATCACCCATATTGTAGCTGATAAATATCGTGCTCAAACTCACTCCCATCAGGGTGGCAAATGCCAAAAACAAAATTAGCATTGCCGAAGCGCTTAGCCTTTTGTATCCCATTCCCATAATCAATACAAATCCCAAAGGAGCAAATGCTGCAATGTAATACAAGGGAGTAGGGCTTCCAGTTTGCATATTAAACAAGTAGGTAAAAACCATTCCCGAATCAGCAAAATACCAAGCAATAAATCCTGTAACTAATAGCCCTGCAAACATGTACGAAAATACATTCGCCATGAAGGATTTTGCCATAGTTTTTTCTTGTGCTACAGCATCTATAATTGAGTTGAATTGATTTCTTTCTTCCATTTTTAGTTGTCTTGTTTACTTAATGTAATTTCGAAGATACTAATTTTATGAATTCTTGCCTAGTAGTTTTGTCAGTAAATTGACCTGTAAATGCCGAAGTAGTTGTAACTGAATTTTGTTTTTCAATTCCTCTCATTTGCATGCACATGTGACTTGCTTCTATTACAACAGCAACTCCTAGTGGTTGCAAAGTTTCGTGAATGCAATCTCTTATTTCGTTGGTCAATCTTTCTTGAACCTGCAATCTTCTTGCAAAAGCATCCACCACACGTGGGATTTTACTCAATCCTACAATTTTTCCGTTAGGAATGTATGCAATGTGTGCTTTTCCAAAAAATGGCAACATATGATGCTCGCACATAGAATATACTTCAATGTCTTTTACAATTACCATTTGGCTGTAATCCTCATTGAACATCGCAGATTCAATTAATTTTTTAGGGTCAATGTCATAACCGTGAGTAAGAAACTGCAAAGCTTTCGCAACTCTTTCAGGAGTTTTTACTAATCCTTCTCTTTCAGGGTTTTCTCCCAAGTCTTTTAGGATTTCTTGGTAAAAACCAGACATCTTTTCTGTGGTTTCTAAATCGTATTCTTCTGTTTTCTTGTATCCCATTTTTTTATTTTTCTCCAAAATATTCTACCGAGTTATTCTCAGTTTCATTTACTCTTACACTTACTAATTTACCTCCTTTTTCTTTGATAGCTTCTTCAATTTCTTCCCATATTGCAACTGCTACAACTTCTGTAGTAGTTCTTTTGTTAGCCAAGAAATCCACATCCATGTTGAGGTTTTTGTGATCTAATTTATCAATCACTTTATGCTTCAAGATTTTAGACAAGGTTTTAAGATTCATAACAAAACCTGTTTCAGGTTCTATTTCTCCCGCAACTTTTACAATTAGCTCGTAATTGTGGCCGTGCCAGTTAGGATTGGAGCAACCTCCAAAAGTTTCTTCGTTTTTTTTGGCATCCCACTCAGGATTCCATAGCTTGTGCGCTGAACAAAAACGCTCTCTTCTAATTATGGTTACTTCTTTCATTGATTGGGTTAATAGCTTTCTACTCGTTTATTTTTCTTTCAAAAGTTCTGCTAAAGTAGTTTTTATATGAGCGAGTTTCAACTCTATTTGAGATATTTTTGAAGTATTTCTTTTCGAAGATTTAAGCTCCTCTTTGGCTCCGGCCAAAGTAAATCCTTTTTCTTTTACCAAATCATATATTCGTTCAAATATCCGAATGTCTTTTTGAGTGAATTTACGCTTTCCACTGTCAGTTTTTTTTGGAGCAATCTGTTTGAATTCTTTTTCCCAAAATCTAATAAGAGAAGTGTTTACATCAAACATTTTTGCAACTTCTCCAATGGAGTAAAATAATTTTTCGTCATTTAATTTTATAGGTTCCATTGTATTTTCTTAATCTAAAGATGAGCCTCCAGTGTTTTTGGCTTTTTCTATTAATTGTGAATATTGTTCAGGAGTAATGTCAGTAAAAAAGAAGTTGATAGGATCAATTTTATTTCCATTCTTTATCACTTCGTAGTGCAAATGAGGAGCTGTAGATTTTCCTGTACTTCCGACACGTCCAATCAGTTCGCCTCGTTTTACTTTCTTTCCTATTCGTGTTTCAAATTTGCTCAAATGGGCATAGTGACTTTTGTACCCAAATCCATGGTCTATAATAATATGATTTCCATATCCACCTGTGCTGTATTCCATGGTTTCTATTGTTCCATCTCCAGTTGCATATATTTTAGAACCTGTGGGAGCAGTAAAATCGAGTCCCGCATGCATTTTTGGGACATTGTAAATAGGGTCGTTTCGTACTCCAAATGTGGAAGATAGTCGCGTTAGTTCTTTGTCGCCAATGGGAATGATTGAAGGAACAGATTGCAAAAGTTTTTCTTTATTCAGAGCCAGTTTTATCAACTCATCAAACGATTGAGACTGACCAACAATACTAATTGAGATGGATTGAATTCGCTCTTTGAGCGAGATCACATAATCCTGATGGGTTCTTCGCTCTACCAAATTTTTTCGAGTAAGCTCCTTGTTTTTAAAGGGTTCTGCTTCAAAAATAACCCTGTACAAATTGTTGTCTGTTTCTTGAAGATTTTTCAAAACGGCAACCATTGTGTCCATTTCAGCATTGAGAACTTCGTAGTTAGAATGTAAAAAATCAATTTCCTTTTGAGCTTTACGGGTAGAGTAGTCTTCTATAAAAGGATATGAAACGAGAATAATGAGTCCTGCAATAAATAGTCCTACCGCCATGTATTTCAGTATCTTTAATAAAATTCCCTTGAGAGTCAATTCTATTTTCTGATATTGGAGCGTGTTAGGATCGTATTTGTATTTTGCTCTTTTACTCATTATTTGGGTGTTCCAATTGATGGAATGCTAAAGATACAAAAATAGGCTAATTAACTTTTAAAAAATGGATTTGAAAATAAGGAA
>JAHEIE010000091.1 GCA_024639505.1 Crocinitomicaceae bacterium | reverse complement strand
CTACAAATCTACTTCCTATCTGAACCCCATCCGCACCTAAAGTCATTGCAGCCAACATTCCTTTTCCTGTTCCAATACCGCCAGCGGCAATTAATGGAATAGTAATTTGTTCTTTTACCAATGGAATCAAGCAAAATGTAGTGGTTTCATCCCTTCCGTTGTGTCCACCAGCTTCAAATCCTTCTGCCACAATAGCATCAACACCAGCATCTTGCGCTTTCATTGCAAACTTCACACTTGATACTACATGAACTACTTTTATTCCATGGCTTTGAAGGTGTTTTGTCCAAGTTTTAGGATTTCCTGCCGAAGTAAAAACAATAGGAACTTCCAGTTCAATTATAGATTCGATGTGCTTATCTATATCTGGATACAGCATAGGTAAGTTCACAGCAAAAGGCTTAGAAGTTGCATCTTTGCATTTTTTTATTTGTTCTCTTAATATTTCAGGATACATTGATCCAGAACCAATAATTCCCAAACCTCCAGCATTACTTACAGCCGAAGCTAATTCCCAACCACTACACCAAATCATTCCTGCCTGAATGAGTGGGTATTTAATGTTAAACAGTTCTTTTATTCTATTCATATATCTATAGCTTGATTCTATTTCTTTGTAAAGTAAAGTTATCTTTTCTCTATCCGAAATCAAAAGGATAAAATAAAAAAATAAATAAAATTGAGGTTTATGATGGCAGTCATGGTTTTGGGGAATTGAATAATATTCCTTTGTAAGGAAATTTTAGGGTTCTTATTTAGAATCATTTTAAGACATGATATGAGTCATGTTTTATAACAAACCAAACTAATATTTTTGTAAAAACAACTAACAAAACAACAAACAACATGATCAAACAATTATTACTTATTTCAGCGTTGGCTGCCTCAACCCTTACAAGTTCTGCTCAAGTAGTTTCTGATTCTGTAACAATGGGATCTGGATACTCAAATCAAGTATTTTACCAATTATCAACAGGAAACAAAACAATTGCAAATGCTGCTGACTGGGATTTACAATTTTTTTCAAGCTTATTTTCGGCATCAATTCGTGTAAATAGTGGTTTTGATGTAGAACTTTATGCAGCTGCATCTTCAGATACTTCTAATTTTACAACAGCAACATTAGATACTTCGTCACTTACTATCTTAAGAGATGGATATGCAACTTGGGAAACTGATGCATTTACTTCACAAGCTACTGGTCACCCAAATTACGGTTGGGGAGCGTACCAAGGTTTAGGGAATTTAGTAGGATTGAAAGTATATGCTATCAAATTGACTTCGGGTGTTTTCAAGAAAATCTGGATCAAAGAATTCAAAACTAGCGGAACTATTACATTCACCGTAGCAGATTTAGATGGGTCTAATTCATTTACTAAAACAATCAACAGATCGACTTACAGTGCAAAAAGACATTTCTACTATGACGTAGAAAACGATTCAATTTATGATTCTGAGCCAGGAAAAACAGATTGGGAATTGGTATTTAGAAAATACAGCGACCAAGCAGGACCTCAATATTACAATGTAACTGGAGCCTTGACAAATGATGGGTTAGCAATTGCGCAAGTAAACAATACTTCAATCGCTGATGCACAAGCAAATTGGAATACTCATACTTATGACAGTACGATCAATATCATTGGTTACGATTGGAAAAGTTTTAATATGGGAACTTTTAGCTGGGATATTACAGATTCATTGTCATTCATTATGAAAGATTACACAGGAGATGTTTATCAATTGGTATTCACTGGAACTTCTGGATCATCTACTGGTAAAATGTATTTTACTAAAGAATTATTTTCAACTGTTAGTTTAGAGGAGAATTCACCGGTAATGAATGTTGGAGTGTTTCCAAATCCTGCAAATTCATTCTTGACTGTGAATTTTGAATTGATTGATGCTTCAGTTTCAACTCAGATAAGAATCATGGACATGAATGGAAGACTAGTGAAAACAATAGCTAACAACTTCATGAATTCAGGGGTAAACCAAATTACAACAGATATTTCTGATTTGACTCAAGGAGTTTATTTCTTGCAAATAATTGCTGGAAATAAATCAATCACTAAAAGAGTCGTAAAGCAATAATTTTTTTTAAAAAAGGACGAGTGTGCAATCTCTCGTCCATTTTTGTATGAAACATTTTATATCCATATTTCTTTTATTTATTTCAGTTATAGGTCTTTCTCAAACCTATTCTGTAGTTGTGGTAGATGAAGTAAACACACCAATTCCGTTTGTAAGTTGCGAGATTTCTTATTCATTAAATGGCGAGAAAAAATCCATTCAAACAATGACATCAGGAGAAGGAAATTTGGTAATGAAAAATGAGTGGAATGGTATAAAACTAAAATTAAGACACGTTGGTTATCAAACCAAGTTTATGTCGCTGGATCCAAGCGACACTAAAATCACCATGTACACAGATAATCTTGAGCTTACAACATTTGTTGTAACAGGACAATATTCTGAAAGTTCGGTAGAAAATTCGGTACACAAAGTAAAGGTGATAGATTCTAAAAGAATTGAGGCTCAAGGAGCAGTAAATCTTCAAGAATTGATGGAACAAGAAATGAATATTCGTGTTTCCCAAGACAATGTTTTGGGATCATCAATGAGTATTCAGGGATTATCGGGAGAAAATGTAAAAATACTAATTGACGGTGTTCCCGTTGTGGGAAGAATGAACGGAAACGTTGATTTGAGCCAAATTAATTTAAATAATATTGAAAGAGTGGAAATTGTAGAAGGTCCACTTTCAGTTAATTACGGTACGAATGCATTGGCAGGAACTATCAATTTGATTACAAAAAAGAATAAAAAAAGATTTGGAGCTAGGGCAGAGGCTTATTACGAAACAGTAGGTCAATACAATTTCAATGCAAGTGTTGATTTAGCCAAAAATACACACTCATTTACCCTTTCGGGTGGAAGGAATTTTTTCGATGGTTTTTCATTTGAGGACACATCACGAGTTCAACAATGGCGACCAAAGGAGCAAATTTTTGGTTCACTAAAATACTCGAATACCTACAAGAAATTATCTTACCAATTTACGTCAGATGTGTTTGAAGAAATTTTAGTTTCAAGAGGCGAACCAAGAAAGCCATATTTGGAAACTGCATTTGACGATTATTTTACCACCCATAGGATTTCTAATGCTTTGAATTTGACATACAAAGTTAAAAAGGGACAAGAAATATCTGTTTTGGGAGGTTACAATTACTACAGAAGAACGAAAGAAAAGTTTTTGAAAGATTTGGTAAATATAAAGTATACCAAACTTGATGATCCTGCTTCGCAAGACACTTCGGTGTTCGATCTTATTTTTTCTAGAGGAACTTATTCATTTTCAAAAGATAGTGCGAAGATTAATTACCAATTAGGATATGATATAAATGTAGAAACAAACCGAGGGGAAAGGATTGCCGAAGGTCAGAAACAAATTGGGGATTATGCAGTTTTTGGAAGCATGGAATACAGACCAAATTCCAAAATGGTGATTCGTCCAGGATTGAGATACAGCTATAATACAGCTTACGAAACTCCAATCATACCTTCTTTGAATATGAAATATCAATGGACAAGGCATTTGTCTTCAAGAGTTTCGTGGGGAAGAGGTTTTAGAGCACCATCCCTGAAGGAACTTCATTTTTTATTTGTAGATTTGAATCATAACATTTTAGGAAACCAAGACTTGAATGCAGAAAATTCGGACAACTTCATGTTGCAGTTCGCCTACAAAAGAGGAGTGAAACGAGGAGTGTATAATTTTGGTTTAAGTGGGTTTTATAACTCCGTTAGAAATCAAATTAGTTTGGTTCTGCAAGATCAGGCGGAACAATTGTATTCTTATAAAAACATAGGGGAATTTTATAGCCAAGGAATCAATTTCACTTCTGGTTTCAAGTACAAAACCTACAGAACAGATTTCGGTTTCTCATGGGTTGGTCGTTATAATTTGGAATCAATTTCAAATTCGGAAGTAGATAAATTCTCTTACACTCCCGAAATAATGGGTAGTTTTGGTTACGAAGTTGAATCTTGGAACACAACTTTCAATTTGTTTTTCAAATACACAGGAAAAGTACTCGGTTATTTTGATGATGAATTGAATGGCGTTTCTCAATTTGAGATAGAAGATTACAGCATGATGGATGTTTCTGTGATAAGATACTTTTTTAAGAAAAAAATGAATTTGACTATAGGAGCTAAAAACTTATTTGATGTCGGAAATATAGTCTCAGGACAGTTTACAGGAGGAGTTCATAGTGGAGGTGGAGGAAATATCCCAGTAGCTTGGGGAAGAACTTATTTCACAAAATTCGTATTTAATTTTTAACTTTAACCCAAATGAAACACTTATTCTATATCCTTATTTTGTTTTCTTTGGTCTCTTGTTTGAAAGAAGAAGAGCCGATCACTCCCTTTGATAGAGGAGGTGTGAAAATTGGCGGAATTGATATTAATACCAATGCAGACTACTCCAAACAAATCTATTACGACATCGAAAAGAATGAAGTAGTAAGAACAGTAAATCGTTCTTCTTGGGACTTGGCGTTTGAAACAACACCTTCCGGATATCGAATTCTCACCAATACAGCAAGCGGAATGACAGTTTCAAAAACGGGAGAAACTGATTTTAATAATGTTACTAATTTAAGTGCTTTGACCCTAAATTATAAATGGGATGATGCTTCGGGAAATTCTGACTCTTTGGCGCTAAAAGATTGGATTTCTGGCGGAACACCAACCAACGAAGTATTTGTAATAAATAGAGGAGAAAAGCCTAATTTGGTTTCAAGAGGAGTTAAGAAATTAAAAGTAATATCTGTTTCTGCAACCGATTTTGTAATTGAATATGCCAATATTAACGGCACTGATTTCCAAACCAAAATAATTCCAAAAAATACCGACAAGCACTATACAGCTTTTTCTTTTGAGCAAGGAGGAGAAATAGTAGAAGTAGAGCCAAACAAAGGAGATTGGGATATAGTTTTCACCCAATATCTTGCCACATTTTACGATTTAACACCACAATTGATGTATTCGGTAAATGGGATATTGATCAATACCAAAGAATGCAAAGCTGTTAAAGTATTTGACAAAGAATTTAATGATATTAATTTATCAGATGTAGGAATTTATACACTGAACGATTCGGCAAATGCAATAGGTTTTGAATGGAAACTCTACGATTTTGATGCCGCTACTTATGCTGTAGTTCCGGGAATGAATTTTATACTTCAATCAAAATCAGGATTATACTACAAAATGAGAATGATTGACTTTTACAGTACTTCTGGTATTAAAGGTAGTCCAAGATTCGAATTCGAATTACTTTAATCCTTATTGAGGTAAGTAAGTGCTGTACCAATCAAAATGGGTTTCTGCAATTTCTGATTTATTTATTTCTAAATATTCCACAAATTTTGAGGCAATAGGACTCAATTGTTTTTCCTTTTGCCAAATTAAGTTCCATTGGGTTTTTAGGGGAAGTCCTTTCATTGGAATTATTTCTAATTCGTTGTTTGTCAACTCGTTTTTTAATCCAATGATGGGCATTAGTGAATATCCCAATCCTGCCAAGACTCCTTGTTTTACAGCTTCATTAGAGGTTAATACAATCGTTTGAGCTGGAACAATTTCATTCTTCAAAATAAAATTCTCTGTGGCCAACCTAGTTGCCGAGCCTTCTTCTCTTAAAATAAGCGGAAGGTTGTTCAAATCAAGATTGGAAGAATTCTTTTTAAAGTCTTTTTTCTTAATCAAATACAAGTCATTCCCAAGGAGTTCGATTCTTTCATAATTTTTTGCATCTGGCAACACAGAAACCAATGCAAAATCTGTTTCATTTTTTTGAAACGAATCCAAAACAGAAGATCTATTAGTAACATCAATTTGTAGATCTATTCCTGAGTGAATGGAATGAAAATCAGCTATAAAATAAGGCATTACATACTTCCCTGTAGATACAACCGAAAATTTTAAATCCCCATAAAGTAGTCCTTGGTAAGCAAATTTCTTATGCTTTATTTGTTCCACTTCCTCTAGTATTTTTTTACTAGCTTGGGCTATTTCTTTACCAAATTGCGTAACGTGTATTTTTCTTCCTATTACCTGAATCAATGGAATGTCAAATTGTTCTTGCAAGTTTTTCAACTGAATAGATACAGCAGGTTGGGTCAAATGAAGTTCTTCGGCAGCTCTTGTTATACTTCCTTTTTCGGTAATTTTTAAAAATATTCTGAGTTGGTGGATGGTGTAATTCATAAAATATATTTATGTTAAAGCTAAAAAATATAAATGAAATTATATTAATTATTTTATTCAAATTTGCGACACCAAAAGACAAAATATGAATATTGATTTAATCTTACAAAACTTAACCAATCCCGCCCTACTTTTCTTTGTGTTGGGATTGATAGCTGTCCAACTCAAAAGTGATTTAGAAATTCCCGAAGGTTCCTCAAAATTTATCTCTCTTTACTTATTGTTTGCCATAGGATTCAAGGGAGGGCAAGAACTAGCTCACAGTGAACTAGGTCTCAATACGCTCGTTATTTTATTGTTTGGGGTGTTTTTGGCAATTGCGGTTCCGTTTTATACTTTTTTTATTCTCCGAAAAAAACTAGGAATTCATAATGCAGCTGCTATTTGTGCAGCATATGGATCGGTAAGTGCAGTTACTTTTGTTACGGCAGTTTCATTTTTAGAGTCTCTTCAAATTTCATTTGGTGGGCACATGGTCGCTGTAATGGCACTGATGGAAGCGCCAGCAATTATTGTAGGTGTTTTGATGTTGAAGCTTTTTAAGAAAAACAAAAAGGAAGACCAAAATGAGTCTAAAATGTCTTTTGGTTCTGTTGTAAAGCATTCGTTTACAAATGGCAGTGTGTTGCTAATTGTAGGTAGTTTGATTATTGGATTTTTGGCGAGCGAAAAACATGCTGCAGGTATTGCTCCCTTTACTACAGATTTGTTCAAAGGATTTTTAGCAGTTTTCTTATTGGATATGGGAATTACGAGTGGGAAGAAACTTTCTGCCTTTTGGAAAAATGGTTTGTTTCCACTTGTATTCTCTATCCTTATTCCTTTTGTAAATGGTTGTGTTGTAGCATTTTTTAGTCCATATATAACAGATAGTTTGGGCGATCAATTGTTGTTTTCGATATTAGCTGCCAGCGCTTCGTATATCGCAGTTCCTGCTGCAATGAAATTAGCGATTCCCAAAGCCAATTCGGGTCTATATGTGCCGATGGCTTTAGCTATTACTTTTCCATTTAATATTACGATAGGAATGCCGATTTATTTATATATTATTCAGTACTTTGCATAGTAATTAGTATTTTATGTTTACACAGATTTCAGAAAGTACGAATCAGGCCGCCCATTTCCTGAAACTTGGAAAAGCAATTGCTATTCCTACCGAGACCGTTTATGGCCTTGCGGCAAATATTTACGATGAAGATGCAATTCGTTCTATTTTTACACTCAAACAACGACCGTTAAACAATCCCTTGATTGTTCATATTCATTCTTTTTCTCAGCTCAATGAAATCGCACAGAACATTCCAGAAGCTGCATTCAAATTGGCAGAAAAGTTTTGGCCTGGACCATTGACTTTGGTTTTGGATAAAACTCAAGGAATTCCAGATGTTATCTCGGCTGGCAAGCCAACAGTAGGAATAAGAATGCCAAATCATTCTTTAACGCTAGAATTGTTGCAATCCATTTCGTTTCCTTTGGCTGCTCCAAGCGCTAATCCATTTATGAGAATTAGCCCAACCAATCCAGAAAGAGTATTTGAATATTTTGAAGGAAAAATACCATTTGTATTGGATGGAGGAGAATGTGCCAATGGAATTGAATCCACTATTGTTGGGTTTAATAATAATACTCCTATCCTTTATCGACTTGGAGCAATTTCGGTAGAAGAAATAGAGGATATAGTTGGAGAAGTAGAGGTGATGAATAATGAAAATTCTACGCCAAATGCCCCTGGAATGATGAAAAAGCATTATTCTCCTAGGACAAAATTAATTCTGACAGATAATGTTTCCGATGAAATTGAATTACACAAAGGAGAGAAAATGGGTTTACTTTGTTTTAACGAATCGAATTTAGAAGATTCTGTTTTTTCGATGAAGTTACTTTCCAAAGATCAAAACTTGGAAGAAGCTGCACATAATTTATATGAGTTTCTTCAAGAACTAGACAGCCAAGATTTAGAAATTATTATTGCAGAAAAATTGCCCAATCTAGGATTGGGCAATTCTATTAACGATAGGCTACAACGTGCTGCGAGTGAGTGAGATTAGTTCAGTAACTTTTCAATTTCTGATTTGAGTTCCGAAGGTGATGTTTGAGGAGAAAAACGAGCAATCACTTTCCCGTTTTTATCAATTAAGAATTTCTCAAAATTCCATCTTATTTCATTATCATCAGCAATTTTTTGTTCTGATTTCAAAAATTTATACAAACTAGAAGCGTTTTCTCCATTTACTTCCGTTTTTTGAGCCAACTCAAATGTAACACCGTGGTTTATTTTACATGTCTCCACCATTTCTTCGTTTGTCAAAGGTTCTTGTCCACCAAATTGATTGCAAGGAAATCCTAATACTTTAAATCCTTTTGATCCAAATTCTTGGTGCAATTCTTCTAAACCAGTAAATTGAGGTGTAAGTCCACATTTTGTTGCTGTATTCACAACAAGAATCACTTCGTTTTTGAACAAGTTCATTGATTTTTCTTCCCCACTTGGCGAAGAATAAGTATAGTCGTAGAATGATTTTGTGCTCATTTCTGTTGTGTTTGTTTCAGTTGTTAATCTCTGTTCGTTTTTTTTCTCAACCGTGTTGCAAGCAAAAAGTGAAAAAGAAATAAAAGAGGTAAAGAGTATGTTTTTCATAGTTACAATTGTTTTAAAGCTTTAATTATTTCACCCTCAAAGGAAGCAGGCTTTGCTTTTGGAGAAAACCTTTTGATTGGTTTCCCATTCCCATCAATCAAGAATTTTTCAAAATTCCATTTTATTCTGCTACTAAATAATCCTGATTTGATTTTGGTTTTCAAAAACTTATAAATAGGATGTGCCTTACTGCCATTTACATCTATTTTTTCCATCAATTGAAAGGTAACTCCGTGGTTTATTTGGCAAGTTTCTTCCATCTTGTCATTAGAAACTGGCTCTTGACCTAAAAATTGGTTGCAAGGGAAACCCAATATCACCAATCCTCTTTCTTTGTAGTCTTGGTGTAGTTTTTCCAATCCAGCAAACTGAGGAGTAAATCCACATTTTGTGGCGGTATTCACTACAAGCACAACTTTTCCTTTGTAGTCCTCCATGGATACCGATTCTCCATTGGGTTTGTTAGCTGAGTATTTATATAATGACATAGTTTATTTTTCTTTTTTCAAAAATAGGAATTAACCTACTTTAATTCCATTTTTAACTGGTTTATCTGTTCCCAAGAGGGCAATTGTTTGATTCTCTCCTAAAGTTCCCAAAATCAAACATTCACTCATTCTATTTGCTATTTGTTTTGGCTGAAAATTTACAACTGCAATCGCTTGTTTACCAATAAGTTCTGTGCAGTTGTATAAAGTTGTTATTTGAGCCGAAGTTTTTTTTATTCCCAGCTCTCCAAAATCGATAGTTAAAAAATATGAAGGATTGTGTGCTTCTGGAAAATCTTGAGCTGTAAGTATTGTTCCCACTCGAATGTCTACTTTTTTAAAATCTGACCATGAAAGTGATTTGCTTTCCATATTATAAATTAATTTCCAATCCATCGTAAGCCAATTCAATATCTTGAGGTAGCTCTTTCGAAACTATTTCATGCAATCCCATCGTATGACTTAGGTGGGTAAAGTAGGTTTTATTGGGCTTTATTTTACTTACCAATTCAATAGCCTCTTCCAAATTGAAGTGAGAAATGTGTGGCTGTTTTTGAAGCGCATTCAACACCAATACTTTTGTACCTTTTACTTTCTCTATCTCTTCTTCCGAAATAGAATTCATATCTGTAATGTAAGTAAAATCTCCAATTCTGAATCCAAATACCTGTAACTTGTAATGCAAACCATCAATAGGAGTAATGGTTTCGTTGTTTATCACAAAAGGTTCGTTTGTTATTGTATTGGCATTTATTCTGGGAATTCCGGGGTAATTGAACCGTTCATCAAACACATAATGAAATTCTTGTCTCAATTGACTGAGAACTCTTTCATGGGCATATATTTCAATCTCTTTTTTGTGTTTGAAACAAAATGGTCGAACATCGTCCATTCCTGCTACATGATCTTTGTGTTCGTGGGTATAAAGAATTCCATCAATATTCTGAACTTTTGCTCTTAGCATTTGAGTTCTAAAATCAGGTCCAGAATCAATCACTAAGGTATTTTTCTCCGTTTCTATTAAGACAGAAACACGCAGTCTTTTGTCTTTTTCATTTTGAGATACACATACTTCACAATCACAAGCAATGACAGGTATTCCCTGTGATGTTCCTGTGCCCAAAAATGTTATTTTCATTGAATTGAATTAAGCTGTTACTTTTATTTCCACCAATTCTTTCAATGCCTCAAGGCAAAAATCCACTTCTTCTTTGGTGTTGTTTTTACAAAAAGAAAACCTCAACGGAATATAATCTGAGGCATTTGGGTAAATTCCTCTTATTACATGAGAACCTTGATCTGCGCCTGAGTTGCAAGCACTTCCTCCCGAAAGTCCAATTCCTTTCATATCTAGTTTAAACAGCAACAAACTATTGTTGTCATTGTTTGGAAAAGAAACAGAAAGAACGGTGTACAATGAGTTTTCCTCACATCCATTTATCCTTATTTGATCTCCAAAGTATGAAGTCAATTCGCTTTTCATGTATTCTCTCAGTCCTGATATGTGTTTTTTATCAGTTTCTAAATTAGAGTAGGAGAGTGAAAGTGCTTTGTGCAAACCACAAATTCCAATTAAATTTTCAGTTCCTGCTCTCAATCCTCTTTCTTGTCCACCACCAATTATCATAGATTTTGGTGTTATACTTTTGTTTATGTATGCAAAACCAATTCCTTTTGGGCCATGAATTTTGTGAGCAGCACAAGCAGCAAAATGAACGCCCATTTCTTCAAAATTCAATGGGAAATGCCCCACAGTTTGAACCGTGTCCGAATGGAAGTATGCTTTGTAAGATTTACATAAATCACCTACTTTTTTAATTGGAATCAAAGTTCCAATTTCATTGTTGGCATGCATCAAAGAAACTAAAGTCTTTTGGTCTGATTTCTCCAATAATTCCTCCAAGTGGTTCAAATCAACTTGACCATCCTCATTTACATTTACATAATTTACCTCAACAGAATGTATAGCTGCAATGTTTTTTATCATGCTTAACACAGCTTTGTGTTCAATTTCTGTGGAAATAATTCGAGTAACTCCCAATTCTTCTACCGCACATTTTATAGCCAAGTTATCTGCTTCTGTCCCGCAAGAAGTAAATGTAATTTCGGAAGGTGAAGCTCCGAAATATGCCGCAATTTCTCTTCTGCAAGTTTCTAGGGTATTCTTCGCTTTTCTTCCAAAAGAGTGAGTAGAGGATGGGTTTCCATAATTGTCCTTCATACATTCGTACATTGCTTCAATCACTTTATCGTCAAGTTGTGTAGTAGCTGCACTATCAAAATATATTGCCATTTGATTTTTTCTTTTCTAGTTGTTTATTATTTCATGGATGTCATCCATTACTTGTTGTGCTATTTTTGCAGCACTTTCTTCCGTTCCACTTTCCGAGTAAACCCTTATAATTGGCTCAGTGTTCGATTTTCTTAAATGAACCCATTCCGAAGCAAAATCAATTTTAACTCCATCAATGTCGTTTACTTTCTCGTGCTTGTATTTTTCTTTCATTTTTATCAAGATGTCATCCACATCAATTTCTGGTGTAAGTTGAATCTTGTTTTTACTCATTTCATAATTAGGATAAGAGTCCCTCAATTGTCTAGAGGTTATGTTCTCTTTTGCAAGATGAGTTAAGAATAAACCAACTCCAACTAGCGCATCTCTGCCGTAATGAGATTCTGGGTATATAATCCCTCCATTTCCTTCACCGCCAATTACTGCGTTTTCAGACTTCATTTTTTCTACCACATTTACTTCTCCCACTGCCGAGGCAAAGTATTGCCCTCCATTTTTTACAGTAACATC
>JAHEIE010000016.1:28587-55966 GCA_024639505.1 Crocinitomicaceae bacterium | reverse complement strand
TTTTTAAGGATCTACTCATTTTTATCTATTATTTCTTCCTTCTTTCAATTATCAATCTATTCGACTTTTTAGTCTTACTTCTAGTCTTGTATCCTTTTGCAGGTATACCATTTCTCGATCTTGGGTGACCTCCAGAAGATTTTCCTTCTCCACCTCCCATTGGGTGATCTACTGGGTTCATTACAACACCTCTTACTCTCGGTCTTCTTCCTAACCATCTGCTTCTACCAGCCTTTCCTGATCTTACTAAGTTATGAGTTGGATTAGAAACCACACCAATTGTTGCTAAACAAGTCAACAAAATCATTCTAGTTTCACCAGAAGGCAATTTGATAATAGCATATTTTCCTTCTCTTGCGTTCAATTGAGCGTAAGTTCCAGCGCCTCTTGCCAAAATACCACCTCTTCCTGGGTGCAATTCAATGTTATGAATAGTTGTTCCCAAAGGAATTTCACTCAAATACATTGCATTTCCAACATTTGGTTCTACACCTTCTCCAGAATTAATTTTATCACCTACCATTAATTTAGATGGTGCAACGATGTATCTCTTCTCTCCGTCAGTGTATTGAATCAATGCAATTCTTGCAGATCTGTTTGGATCGTATTCAATTGTAGTTACTTCACCTTCGATTCCAAATTTATCTCTTTTGAAATCTATGACTCTATATCTTCTTTTGTGACCTCCACCACGGTAACGCATTGTCATTTTTCCCTGGTTATTTCTTCCTCCAGATTTCTTGATAGGTCTTAAAAGACTCTTCTCAGGATTATTTGCAGTAGTAATATCCGAAAAATCATCAGCAATTTTGTGCCTTTGACCTGGTGTTGTTGGTTTTAACTTTCTTACTCCCATTGTGTATTAAATATTGCTGTAAAAATCTATTTCCTCTCCATCTTCAAGAGTAATCATAGCTTTTTTAATAGCTTTTGTTCTTTGAAAAATCAATCCTTTGTTAGTGTGTTTCATTTCTTTCTTACCACCTCCAAGGTTCATTGTGTTCACCTTCTTCACTTTTACACCATACAAACTTTCTACTGCGTTTTTGATGTCCACTTTTGTTGCCTTTTTCTCAACTTCAAAAGTATAAGTGTTGTTATGTTCGATTGCAAATTCCGTTTTTTCGGAAATTATCGGTTTTTTTAAAATCTCAGTCATCTTTTTGCGTATTAAGCTAAGTAAGTATCTATCGTTTTTAGTGCACTTTCCGTAACGACTAACTTGTTTGCATTCATTACATCATAACTACTAATTGAGTCAGCTGTTGCAACTTTAGCCTTCTGTAAATTACGTGCAGCCAAATAAATATTATCGTTTTTTTCGGGCAACAAAAATAGCGATTTTTGTGAGTCAATTCCTAATTTTTCAAGAATTATTTTAAACTCCTTTGTTTTCGCTGCTTCCATTACGAAATCTTCTATTACAATAATGTCAGATCCTTTCGCTTTGTAAGACAATGCAGATTTTCTCGCCACTTTCTTCAATTTCTTGTTTAATTTGAAATCGTAGTCTCTTGGTGTTGGTCCAAAAACAGTACCTCCTCCTTTGAATAATGGAGATTTGATACTTCCTGCTCTTGCCGTACCAGTTCCTTTTTGCTTCTTGATCTTTCTAGTAGAACCTGTTACTTCAGCTCTCTCTTTCGCCTTACTAGTACCTTGTCTTCTTCTAGCCAAATACCATTTTACATCTAGGTAAATTGCGTGATCATTAGGCTCTACAGCAAAAATATCTTTATTTAAAGTAACCTTCTTTCCTGAAGATTTTCCCTCAATGTTTTGAATTTCTATGCTCATTACTTTTCTACTATTACGAAGTTTCCATTAAAACCTGGAACAGCTCCTTTTATCAATATCAAATTTTTGTCGGCAATCACTTTTACAATTTGTAAGTTTTGAGTTTTCACTCTAACGTTACCCATTTGACCTGCCATTCTCATCCCTTTAAATACTCTTGCTGGGTAAGATGCTGCACCAATTGATCCTGGCGCTCTCAGTCTGTTGTGTTGACCGTGGGTAGCTTGCCCTACTCCTCCAAAGTTATGTCTCTTAACAACACCTTGGAAACCTTTTCCTTTAGAAGTACCAACTACATCTACAAATTCACCATCAGCAAAAATATCTGCTGCAGTTAATGTATCTCCTAGTTTCACTTCGTTTGGAAATGATTCAAACTCAACTAATTTTCTCAATGGAGAAGTTTTTGCTTTTTTGAAATGTCCTTTCATTGCAGCAGGAGTATTTTTCTCCTTCTTCTCATCGTATCCTACTTGAATAGCAGAATATCCATCAGTTTCTTCAGTTTTAATTTGAGTAACAACACATGGTCCCAACTCAACGACAGTAACAGGAATATTCTTCCCGTTTGCATCAAAGATGCTTGTCATACCTTTTTTTCTTCCGATTAATCCAGTTGCCATAATTCTCTACTTAAACTTTAATTTCTACGTTTACACCACTTGGCAATTCTAACTTCATCAAAGCATCGATTGTTTTCGCTGCATTGGAATTGCTGTAAATGTCTATTAATCTTTTGTACGAACTTAATTCGAATTGTTCTCTCGCTTTTTTGTTTACGTGCGGAGACTTCAATACTGTATAAATTCTTTTATGCGTTGGCAAAGGAATAGGTCCACTTACCACTGCCCCTGTTGACTTAACAGTTTTTACGATTTTTTCAGCAGACTTGTCTACCAAGTTGTGATCGTATGATTTTAATTTTATTCTAATCTTCTGACTCATGATACAATTTTTTAATCTTCTAATTTCCCTTTAGCTTTCGCTAGTACATCTTCTGTTACGTTTCTTGGTGCTTCTTGGAAGTGCGAGAATTCCATTGTAGAGGTTGCTCTACCAGAGGACATAGTTCTTAACTGAGTTACATACCCAAACATTTCTGACAATGGAACTTTAGCTTTCACAATTTTTGCACCAGCTCTGTCGTCCATACCATCAACTTGACCTCTTCTTCTATTCAAATCTCCTACGATATCACCCATGTTAATTTCTGGTGTTACCACCTCCAATTTCATGATTGGCTCAAGTAAAATAGCTCCTGCTTGCTTACATGCATTCTTAAATGCCATTTTAGCTGCAATCTCAAAAGATAGTTGATCTGAATCCACTGCATGGAAAGAACCATCTTTCAATGTTACTTTCAATGAATCGATTGGGAATCCTGCAAGGATACCGTTTTTCATTGCTTCTTTGAAACCTTTCTCTACTGAAGGAACAAATTCCTTAGGAATGTTACCCCCTTTAATGATATTCACAAATTCTAAACCTTCTTTTTCTGGATCACCTTGCTCAATTGTTACAACAATATCAGCAAACTTACCTCTACCACCCGATTGCTTTTTGTAAAGCTCTCTGTGATCTACAGATTTGGTAATGTTTTCTTTGTAAGATACTTGAGGAGCTCCTTGGTTCACCTCTACCTTAAATTCTCTTTTCAATCTATCGATCAAAATCTCTAAGTGAAGTTCTCCCATTCCTGAAATTACTGTTTGACCAGTTTCCTCATCTGTATTAATTACGAATGTTGGATCCTCTTCAGCTAATTTTCCAAGACCTACTCCTAACTTATCAACATCAGCTTGAGTCTTTGGTTCAATAGCTACTCCAATTACAGGAGCAGGGAAAGTCATAGATTCTAATACAATTGGGTGTTTTTCATCACACAATGTATCCCCTGTTCTAATGTCTTTGAAACCTACTGCCGCTCCAATGTCTCCAGCTTCGATGCTATCAATTGCATTTTGCTTGTTAGAGTGCATTTGGAATATTCTTGAAATTCTTTCTTTTTTGTTTGTTCTTGTGTTCAAAACATAAGAACCAGCATCCAATGTTCCTGAGTATGCTCTAAAGAAACATAATCTTCCTACGAAAGGATCTGTTGCAATTTTAAATGCTAACGCTGAAAAAGGCTCATCAGCACTTGGCTTTCTTGAGTCTGGCTCTTCAGTTTTTGGGTTAGTTCCTTCAATTGCTTCTACATCTACTGGAGAAGGTAAAAATCTGATTACCGCATCCAACATTGCTTGTACTCCCTTGTTTTTAAACGCAGAACCACACATCATTGGAATGATTGACATATCAATTGTTGCTTTCCTCAAAGCTTCAATAACTTCTTCTTCAGTGATAGAGTTTTCATCTTCGAAAAATTTCTCCATTAATGTATCATCATATTCAGCTACTGATTCAATCAATTTAGCTCTATATTCAGTTACAGTATCTTTAAGATCAGCAGGAATTTCAACTTCTTTGTAAGTCATTCCAAATCCTTCTTCATCCCAAACAATTCCTTTCATTGCAATCAAATCAACAACTCCTTCGAAATCGTCTTCATCTCCAATTGGAATTTGCAATGGCACAGGATTCCCTCCTAACATTTCTCTTACTTGGTTACAAACATTCAAGAAGTTAGCTCCTTGTCTGTCCATTTTGTTTACGAAACCAAGTCTTGGTACTTTATACTTATCTGCTTGTCTCCATACAGTTTCAGATTGAGGTTCAACTCCATCTACTGCACTAAACAAGGCAACTACTCCATCCAAAATTCTCAACGAACGTTCTACTTCAACAGTAAAATCAACGTGACCAGGAGTATCAATGATATTAATTTTAAATTCTTCTGTTTCTGGAAGAGCTACACCTTTGTTAGTTGGAAATTTCCAAGTACAAGTAGTAGCAGCCGAAGTAATAGTAATTCCTCTTTCTGCTTCTTGCTCCATCCAGTCCATTGTAGATGCACCATCGTGCACTTCTCCAATCTTGTGGTTTATTCCAGTGTAAAATAGGATTCTCTCAGTTGTTGTCGTTTTACCAGCATCAATGTGAGCAGCAATCCCTATGTTTCTAGTCTTTTTTAAGTCTCTCTTTGCCATCTCTTAAAATCTAAAGTGTGAGAACGCTTTGTTAGCCTCAGCCATTCTTAATGTATCTTCTTTCTTTTTGAATGCACCACCTTCTTCTTTAAAAGCAGCCATAATCTCTGAAGCTAATTTTTGCCCCATAGTATTATCGTTTCTTTTTCTTGCGAAAGAAATCAACCACTTCATTCCAAGTGACTCTTTTCTTCCATCTCTAATTGGTTGTGGAATTTGGTACGTAGCACCTCCTACTCTTCTACTTCTAACTTCTACGTCTGGAGTAATGTTCTTTAATCCTTTTTTGAATACTTCCAATGGAGATTCATCTTCGATTTTGGATTCTACGATTTCTAATGCTGTGTAAAAAATATCGAACGCTAGTTCTTTTTTTCCATGCATCATCAAGTTGTTTACAAACTTGGTAACTTGCACATCTTTGAATTTTGGATCAGGTAAAATTCTGTGCTTTTTGGCGGTTCTTCTTCTCATAACTTGTTGTTATAATACTCCTACAAAAATGTGAGGGTATAAATTATTTTTTAGGCTTTTTTGTTCCGTACTTAGATCTTCTTTGTGTTCTTCCGTCAACTCCGGCAGTATCAAGCGAACCTCTTACAATATGGTATCTTACACCTGGAAGATCTTTTACTCTTCCTCCTCTCACTAACACAATACTGTGCTCCTGCAAGTTGTGTCCTTCTCCACCAATGTAAGCATTCACTTCTTTTCCGTTTGTCAACCTCACCCTTGCTACCTTTCTCATTGCAGAGTTTGGTTTCTTAGGAGTAGCTGTGTAAACTCTTACACAAACACCTCTCTTTTGCGGAGATGATCCAAGTGCAATAGACTTACTCACCTTCGCGTTTGAAGTCCTTCCTTTTCTTATTAATTGTTGTATTGTAGGCATTTTACTGTTTATTAAATACTATTTTACCATTTATCGGGGTGCAAATCTACGAGTTTTTTTTGTTTTTCCAACTCTTTTTAAGTTTCATTTTAAAAAAAGTGTGATTTTTATTTACCAAAACCTTAGTTTGATTGTGCAACACTGATACAACCTCTCTTTGAGGGCTTTTTTATTTTAATTATCTTTTGGTGGAATTATAAATATTTCTTCGTTTTCTCTTTTCATCCAAAACGTTTCTCTCGCGTACTTTTCAGGATTTCTCAAAATCAAACCCTTTTTTTCCTCCGCTTGCTTAATTCTTTCTTCTTTGAAAACCCATTCTTGTTTGAGCTTATTTATTTTAGATTTTGTTCTGAACAAAGAAATAAGATTTATGTCTTCGAAAAACAACACCCATACAAATAAAACCAAAAACGAGATAGCCCATTTATTCTGGACGTATTTCGGTGTTTTATTTTTAAGTATTGTTATTAATTTCATTACAATTCACTTAATGAATCTATTACTTTTTTCTTCATACTTTCTTTGTAATCAGATAACTTAGACCCAATTGATACGTCAAAAGCTCCAATGATTTGTGCTGCCAAAATTCCAGCATTTTTTGCTCCATTCAGTGCTACTGTTGCAACAGGAACTCCTCCAGGCATTTGCAGAATAGAGAGAACAGAATCCCAACCATCAATAGAATTACTTGATTTCACTGGAACACCAATTACAGGTAAAGTTGTCAAGCTTGCAACCATCCCTGGCAAGTGAGCTGCTCCTCCTGCTCCGGCAATAATAACTTTAAGTCCTTTTGATTTTGCTTCTTTTGCATAATCAAACATACGCTCGGGTGTTCGGTGAGCAGAAACTACAGTGAGTTCGTAGCTCACACCTAATTCTGTCAATACTTCAGCAGCTGCATGCATTACCGGTAGATCCGATTTACTGCCCATTATTATTCCTACTTGTGGTGCCATTTTTAATTCTTTGCACAAATATACTATTATATATGTTTTCTAAGTCAGTGATTTATTGAGATTTTTTTTGTTTCAATAATCTCAATAAAAAAAGCACCTCCAAACGAAGGTGCTTTTGCAAAAACTATCTCTATTCTCTAATTAGTCAAATGTGATAAAAAGTGCTTTTTTCTGTCTCTTTCTTCCTATTACGTATAGCATCACTTCGTTGTCACCAATTTGCTCACTGTAAATTGGCATAAATGAACCTTCTATTTCATTGTAGTCTGTCAAAATATCTTTTTGTACATATCCTGCAGAGTTCAATTCATACACTGAAATCACAGCATCTTTTCTTTTTGCAATGAAATTATCTGTTTGATCATTATCTGCACTGTGATTTTGTCTATCATCGTTAAAAATAAAATACATTTTATCTTCTTTTATTACCAAAGTGTAAGAAGACGTTGGCGCTCCATTTGTGGTATGTTGCATTTTCGGGATTATTCTTTCCCATTCGATTTCGCCTCCAGCACTTATAGAAACTACAAGTATATCATCATACTCGTAGTGACTAGTCGTAGTGGTAGTTGTTCTTCCATTTGCATCAGTAGTTGTAGTCGTTGTCACATAATAATGATAGTGTTCTCCTATTATTATAGCGCCACCATCTTCTTTTGTGATAATTCTATCTACTTGAAAATAATTATCCAACCCTGTGTCTTTTCCTTTGTTACTTTTTCTTACCGATTTTCTTTTTACCTTTTTCGACTTGTTTTCCATCAATAAGGTTATTGGCAACAAACCACTAGCTACTTTTCTTACTCTCAATGTTTCTCCACTATACTCACCGTAAAATGTTCCCTTTCTGAAGGCTCTTTCTACTTGCTCTCCATAATATCCAGCAACAATGATGTCTCCCTCCTCTGTTGCTTGAAGGTTTATATCTGTTAAATTCTCCGGCAAATCTCCTAAGTTGTCCTTTAATACTGAACCTCCATCGGCAGTAAGAGCGTACAAATATTTATCCCAATCCTTCGTTTCATCATTTCTATTGGACACAACAAAATATACATTCCCTTTGTTACTCAACTCTATATCCAAGAAACTAGATCTTCTATTGGTAAAAGGAAATACAATTTCTTTTTCCCATTCTTTTTCTAAATTTGAGTTTAACACTCGAAAATTAGCTTTTAACTGATCTTTAGACTTTCCTTCCAAAGTTTGGTATAGCAATACGAAATCATTTTCAATTTGAATGCTCATTCCATACATATCTCTTCGGCTTTCAAATTCCTTTTCGTACAAGCTATTTTTCTTACCTAGAGTCAATGTGTTTTCATCAATAAACCGAGCAAAGACCTCATTTGTTTTAGCTTTTCTATCCACGTTTTCAAACAACACAACTAATTTATCCTTTAGTTTTTGCATTGAACTGAATGATCCTTCTCTGGAATCTAAATCCCATTCAGTCTTTTTTAGGACTTTCATTCGTTTGTCATATTTGGTAATTCCTGTTGTGGATCTCCTTCCTTTTCCAACCTTTGTCACCATGTAAATTGCATCCTCCACCGATAGTGAAGCAATTATTACTTCTCCCTTTCTTCCTTCTTCAAGATTTACAATCTTTTGTGTTGTTTTTATCCTTTTTTGCGCATAAGTATTACCCAACACCAAAATGGTAGCTAATGCAATGAGTGAGATTTTTTTTATCATATTTTTCTATTTTTTTTATTCTATTTTTTTGATACTTAATACAACATGAATCTGAAACCTAAATCAAGGTCCAACCAATTGTTTCGTTTTACAAAATCATTATCGGAACCAGAATAAGTGAAAGCATATTTCAGTCCACCAAAAGCATACCAATACTCGGCTACTTGATATTGCACGGCTCCTCCAATTTTGAAAAAGGCCGAAAACATTTCAATTTGTATCTTATCTTCTTCCGTGTTACCGTGCCACTCTATTTCTCGTGAGTAATCAGTGTAAGGAACGAAGATTGCGTCATAATCTTCAAAGGTTGTTACGAATCTAGAGCCTTGAATTCCTATTTCTGGGCTAATTGTAACTGCAAATTCTCCTTCTAAATCCCCAAGAACAGCAAAATCAAGCAGATATCCTAAACCGATAAAATCAAGCTTTTCTTTTACTTCGTATGAACGAATACCTGGAACTCCTCCTCCGCTATATTCGTATGAGTTGGTTGAAGCAACACCTAATCCAGCGGAAAATTCAAATCCATAACCAAATCTTGGTCCAAAGATATAATTGTAACCAACTCCTAACTTGAACATTGTGTTTCCTACTTTTTTCGTCTCGTAAATAGGTTCGTATAATTCATTATATTCAAACGTACTGGTTTGAATTTCTACAGTACCGAACTCCAGACCAGAATTCAAAGAAAGATTGACTGCTTGTGCAGAAAACTGTCCATAACTGGAAGAAAAAAAAGCAGTCAAAAGCAGAACGCTCAGTGCAATTTGTTTTTTAAACATTTTATTTTGGGATTAATTGTCAATTAGATAAACAAACCTAAATAAAATAATTCGAATTGAAAATTATTATTTCCTGTAAAACTCAATTTATGAGTGGTTTTGGATTAAGAGAATGTTGTTTTACACTCACCTTATCAAAGTAATATTTCCTTTTTCTTGATAGGTTTCTCCTCCTAAACAGGTTACGTCCAAATAATAGACAAATACTGCGGGATCGCAATCTTTTCCTTTGTAGGTTCCATCCCACCCTTTCGATTGGCTTGTTGTTTCAAATACCTTTTCTCCCCATCTGTGATAAATTCGCAGTGTCATGTCTGTAATGTTATTTCCTCTTACTAATAAAATATCGTTTTCGCCATCGGAATTAGGCGTAAATGCATTAGGAACAAATAAGTCTGGAGGTCCGCATACAACATCCAACACAACTATTGTGATTTCTGCAGAACGACTACAAAATGAATCTGTAACCACAACTCCAAAGGTAGTTGTAGAATTTGGATTTGAAGTAGGGTTTGAAATAGTAGGATCAGAAAGTTTTGAAGCTGGAAACCACCTGTAATTATAACCTTTTGGTACGACATCAAGCTGCACAGTTTGCCCTGCATAAATAGTATCAGGATTAGCAGTAACACCAAAAGGCAACAAAGGCAAAGGAGAAACTCTTACTCGAATAGATTTTGTAATGACACAACCAGCACTATTTGTGGCTGTTAAAGTAAAAACTGTGGTTGCATTCGGGTTTACCCAAATCAATGGAGTTCCATTTCCTGATAAGATATCCATCGCAGGACTCCAGTTGTAAGTAAGTGAATCTGAGCTGAGAACCGTAGCTAAAATTTGACCTGAATCACCAAAGCAGATTTCCATAAATGTATCCAATTGAATTTGACCTTCGAACAATGAAACGCTAACAGAATCTTCTAAAAAACATCCATTACTTCCTACACGAATGTAATAAGTACTGGGTACAGCAGGCGATACGCTAAGAACTGGACTAGACAGTGAGACATTCAGTTGGTCGGTAAAAAGAGGGTTGGAAGACCATTGGTACACATTGGTAGTCCCAAATGTGTTCGCTACAATTGAAATTGGACTTCCTGGAACGCACAAAGTAGTATCGTTGGGCACGGACAAACGCAATTTGGTTACCACAACTGTAAGCTGTAGCGTATCTGTACAGATTCCATTTGAAACCAACAAGGTGTAACTTGTAGTATTTGCGGGAGAAGCAATAGGATTAGAAATTGCTGTATCACTCAATCCTGTGCTTGGCGACCACGAATAAGTAACGGCAGGATTGGAAGATGGTAAAAAACCGATTTGGGTAAAACTGCTATCACAAATAGTATCGTTTGGCATAGTCCACGAAGAATCAGACAGAATTGTTACTTGTTTTCTTATTGTATCAGAAAAATTACAAGCAGTAGTATCGGAAACGGCAAGCGTAATTATATAAGTACCTGGAGAAGAATACAACTTTACCGGATTGCGGAGCACAGAACTAGTTCCATCACCAAAATCCCAGAAAAACGAGGTTCCTCTTAAACTTCTATTGAATAAAAAAGTAGTGTCATTGATACACGAAACTGGATTTACATTAAAATCTGCTAGAGTGATAGGTAAATTAAAATCGAACTTAAACACGCCATTGTTACAGCTGCTACCATTTGTAGCCGAAACAGCTCCTGGAGAAGGCTTGATAGGAAAATCTGAATTGAAACCACAGCCAGCACAAACAGATTGATACATTCGTCCATTTCTATCAAATCGGCTTGTTCCTCCATCAACATGCTCGGCACTTAGCGCTCCTCCAAAATAAGATCCGTACACAATGTTAGAGGCATCACTTTCTAATACCATCAAATAAAAATCACTTCCATCGGTAGTTGTTTGGAATGCGCCAGCAGTTGTGTCCATACCCACGGTAGTTATTGCATTATTTGTAGTTCCAAATAAATTGGTACTTCCACCCCATCCCGATAGATAAATTTTTTTGCACACATCTACCAAAAAAGCTGTTGGAGAAATATTGGGACCTCCACCACCAGAACCAAATACCGTTGACCATTCTATTGTATCGAGATTAGGTGATATTTTCGTCACAAACTGTCCGCTATTAAAAGTGAAATAAGCTGCGTTTTTTATAAAGCTAGAGTCCATTTTATCGGTTTGCCCAAATACATATACACTGTCTTCTCTGTCCAATTCGATAAAATATATTTGGTCGTACACATCTGAACCAAAATAAGTTGAGTTCAACACAGAAGATCCGGTTGTATTAATTTTAGTGATAAAACCATCGCATCTTACACCTGTGTATGCTGTATCAATAGCATTGGCCGATCTTACAAAATCATTGGAATTGGTTCCTCCAGCAACATAGGCATTGTCGTTTTTATCTAAAGCAAGCGAATAAACAGCATCATCTCCACTTCCTCCCAAGTAAGACGACCAAATTAATCGAGTTAATTTGTTGTCCATTTTGAATACGATTCCATCTAAATCGGATCCACCATGAGTAGGCTGAAAAGCTAGTGGCGACACAGGGAAATTGAGCGAACGTGTACAGGAAACCACGTAAATATTGTTGTTTTTGTCTATTTCAATTTCTCCTCTTACTTCATCAGCATAATTGTATTTCAAATCATTACTTGTCGAAGAATTCAATCCATCATTTCCACTTCCTCCAACCAAAGTTCCTGCCATTAGGCTGTCGCCAGGTTCGCTCAGTCGGATTACAAAAATATCGGAGCCATTGATGAAATTTACACCCAAACCAGAGGTTAAGTTGAGTGCTGTACCTCCATTAAATGTCGAGTCATAACATCCTGAAGAATAAGGGAAATTTAACGAACTAGTAGTTCCATAAACGAAAAGCTCATTGTTGGAATTTGTAATCATACTGTGAGGCAATTCATCACTAGATCCACCAACAAACGTAGAATAAATCATGGAAGTACCCGTGGTGTCGTATTTGGTAATCGCTACATCCACAATTCCACCATTGAACGAAACGCTATAAGCTCCCACTGTTGTTGGGTAGTTTGCTCCAAAAGCTGTAGAACCAGAATACAAAAATCCATCGCTATCGAAAGTGGCGGTGTAACCAAAATTATTGGCGGTAGAACCCGAAAAAGTAGAAAATATTAAAGTAGGATCAATGACAAGCGGTAGGTTTTTGTCGTATCCTTTTGGAAATTCAAAACCAACTATACCATTCTCGAGTTTGTACTTGCACTCTACTTCTTTTCGGATTCCATCTTTTAATTGATAAGCGAATGGTTTTTCCTCTATAATTTTATTTACAGAAGTTGCTATAACAAGCCTTGCTCTGGATAACTCTATTGAATTTACACCCTTGTATTTCAGTTTGATTTCAGAAATATTTGCCCCAGGCTTTACTATAAAATCATATTTTAAAGTCTCATTACTGGTATAAAACATCAAATCAATGTTCTGGTAAAGACTTTCGTAATGTAAGGTTTGATAACTCTTTACTTGGCTTGCCCATTTCGATTTATCGGAACCTAGAAAATAATTGTAATAGGTTGATTGTTTCTTAGTTGATTTTATTTCAGATGTGTTTCCTCCAACAAATTCAACGCGGTAGGAATGACAATTTAATCGATCTAAATCTTTTCTTGGTTCTTTGTCGTGGTGGGCATGAAAATAAGATTCCAATTGAGACTGGGCATAGAAATCATAAGTAAGCTCGTTTTTTTGAAAATACAAATAACCTCCTTCAATATCTGATTTAAACAAGACACTACTATTCCATTGACCTTTATTCTCGATAAAGTTGTAAATTTTTCCGTTTTGAGAAGTTCCAAAAAACGAAATAACTAGGAATAAAAAAAAGAGTATTTTCTTCATGTCATACATTCTATGATAAATATACGATTTTTTACGAAGGTGAGTTGCTAGCCGAGAAGCCAGTGAATTAAAGAAGTTCTTTAATTATTCTTTCTATTGTATAACCTTCCGCTTCAGCTATGTAATTTCTTACTATTCTGTGACGAAGAATAGATTCTGCAACTGCCTGCACATCTTCTATATCAGGAGAATATTTCCCTTTGATAGCTGCATGAGTTTTGGCTCCTATAATTAAATATTGAGAAGCTCTTGGCCCAGCGCCCCAAGACAAATACTTATTTACCATTTCGGTAGAATGGCTTGAATTCGGTCTGGTTTTGGAAACTAATTTCACTGCGTACTCCATTACATTATCCGCAACGGGTATTTTCTTAATCAAATTTTGATAAAAAATAATTTCCTCTCCTGACAAAACCTTTGAGATACTAGCCGATGAACTGGAAGTTGTTGCCTTCACAATTGCCATCTCTTCTTCAAAACTTGGGTAATCCACCCAAATATTAAACATAAATCTATCCAATTGAGCTTCTGGCAAAGGATAAGTTCCTTCTTGTTCTATTGGGTTTTGTGTTGCCAGCACAAAGAATGGTTTGTCCAATTTGTAATTAGTCCCAGCAGCCGTTACGGCTCTTTCTTGCATAGCTTCGAGCAATGCCGATTGTGTTTTTGGCGGGGTTCTGTTTATTTCATCTGCCAAAATTATATTCGCAAACAAAGGACCTTTCACAAATTTAAAATTTCTTGATTCGTCCAATATTTCTGAACCGACAATATCAGAGGGCATTAAATCTGGTGTAAACTGAATTCGATTGAAATTAAGACCCAAAACTTCTGAAATGGTATTGACCAACAATGTTTTTGCTAATCCCGGAACACCTACCAAGAGACTGTGTCCGTTGCTCAATATTGCTATCAAAACTTTATCCACAACCTCTTCCTGACCTACGATTACTTTGCTAATCTCTCGTTTCAAGTCGGCAAATTTTACAACCAAACTATCTATCGCTTCAGCATCAGAATTAAATTGTGTCATTTAAGTATTGGATTAAATTTAGATTGTAAAAATAGAAAAAGATTTGAGTTTGTTCCAATTTATTTGTCCCCGTATTTTTCAACTTAGAAACGATGTGGTTCAATGAATGAAATTGGATATTTAATTATTTATCCAGTCTTGCACAAATTCACATTGCACGTAATCTGGATGAAGCTTGATATAGGTAGATTTCGATTTGTCTTTTATCCAATTTTTTACTGCCTCTGACCTCGCATCATTTGTAGCGTTCTGCAAAATAAGTTGATAATCTTCCTTTAGATTTGCTCTGTGTGGTTTTGTGATTGTTTTTAGTTTCACCATTTGATAAAACTGTCCATCTTTCCCTTGAGAAAGAATTGGACGAGAGTATTCGCCTTCCTCCAAGTCATCAATAATCAAAAAAATCTGTTTGTCTAATTCTTTCATTTCAAACAAAGAAGAACCTCCTTGTTGATTGTAAATCAATCCTCCGTTGTATCGAGTTTCTTTATCGTCCGAAAATTTCATTGCAGCTTCTTCAAACGTATAAGTTCCTTTTTTTATTAAATCTGCGATACTGTCAAGTTTTCTTTTGGCATTAAACACTTCTATGTCGCTTATTTTTGGAATCAACAAAATGTGTCTTCCTCTGTATTGATCTCCTCTTCTTTCAAACAATTCTAAAATATGAAATCCATACTCAGTTTCGAAAACCTGAGACAATTCGCCTTCCTTTATACTAAAAGCAATTCTATCGAATTCTGGTACAAATGTTCCTCTTGAAACCCAATCAAAATCTCCTCCTTCTCCTCTACTTCCAGGATCATTGGAATACAAAACCGCAGTGGTAGAAAAAGTTCTGTCACCGCTCAAAATTTCGTTTCTCCAAGTATTCAGTTTTTCTTTTGTTGCTTTTTTTGCCTCTTCCGAGACTTGTGGAGCAATTGTGATGTGTGACACTTCAACTTTTGAACCTACCAAAGGAATACTATCTGCAGGCAAGTTGTTGTAATATTTTTTTACTTCGGAAGGAGTAATATTTATTCCAGAAGTTATTTTACCTCTCATTTGTTCGGCTTTCATTCTGTCCTCAATAGTCGTGTAAAATTCCGCTTTTATTTCCTCAATTGATTTTCCATAAAACTCTTCCAGTTTTTTTCTTCCTCCAATTTGATTTTCGAAATATCTGATTCTATTTGTCAATTCCCCATTTACTATATCTGCAGTAATTTCGATACTATCTACTTCCGCCTGATACATTAATAAGGACTGAAACATAACTTGCTCATAGATTAAGCAACGAGAATTTTCGCCCAAATCGTAACCTTCCTCTTTTGCCTGTACCAACTGGGATTCTATTTCCGAATGAAGAATCACCTTGTTTCCAATGACACCAATTGTTCCGTCAATTAGCTCCTCGTTCTTTTGCGAAAAGTAGGGAGAGGAAACAAAAATGGACAAGGCAATAATCAATAATTTATTCATAATAACGGGTTGTTTTCACTTGCAAAGAAACGAAAGTAATTGATTTTTTTGTGTTAATAAATGCTAAAAAGAGTCAAAGCTATGTGATACCTATATGTTATAAATTCGGTAATCACATTCTATGGAACCATTCATCAAATCCACTGTTCGCTGTTTATTCAGGTGAATAAGGTCTAAAGCCCCTTTGTTAGAACTTAAAATCCCTAATGTGTATCCTCTAAATTGATCTTCTAGATGCTCGCCTAATCTTTGATATAAAACAGCTACTTCATCTTTGTATATTCTTTCTCCGTAGGGTGGATTAATTATCATTGTCCCTGTTTTTTTAGGAGCAGAAAGTTCAAGAACATCTTCTCCTTTGAATCTCACGATTCTTTTCAAATCGGGCACATTATCGAGGTTTTTCTGAGAAATACGAATTGACTTCATTGCTAAATCAGATCCATGAATTGTTATTCCTTTGTCCAACTCAATTTTATCTTTTGCTTCGTTTCTCACTTTTTTCCACAAATCCAAATCAAAATCGGCCATATTAAAAAAACCAAAACTTGTTCTGTAATATCCCGCTGGAATATTGCACAACATCATTCCTGCCTCAATACAAATTGTACCAGAACCACACATCGGATCCACCAAAGTAGAGTTTCTATCCCAGCCCGAAAGCGAAATCAAACCAGCGGCCATCACTTCATTTAGTGGTGCCATATTGGTTTCTATTCTGTATCCTCTCTTGAACAAAGCGTCTCCAGAAGTATCAAGCAACAAGGAGCATTTGTCACCACGGATAAATAAATTGAACTTTACATCAGGTTGCTTTGGATCAACACTCGGACGAGAATTAAATTTTTCTCTAAATCGATCTACAATCGCATCTTTTGTCTTTAAAGAAATATATTGCGAATGAGTAAAAATTTCGGAACGCACAGAGTGAGAAATTGCAAAGGTCTTATCCAATCCAAAAATTCTTTCCCATTCAAATTCTTTCACTTTATAATACAATTCCTGTTCGTTGCTAGCCTTAAACTGAAACAATGGTTTTAGGATATTAATGGCTGTTCTAAACGTGTAATTAGCTTGATAAAGTTGCTCTTTTGTTGCGTGAAATTCAATTGCTCGATTTGTAACTCGGCATTTGTTAATACCAATTCCAGCCAATTCTTGTTTCAATGGTTCTTCAAGTCCTTTGAGGGTTTTGGCAATGTATTTTTGTTTTTCCAATGGTTTTATTTGGTTTTAGGTCGAAAAGATTTATTCATCCTCTTCCACAATTTCGTATTCCGTATAACCTTCTGTTTCATCAAAAGCTGTAGGCTTATCTCCATTAATCATTTCAGAAAACTGTTTGTAGATTAATTGAAAAGAAACAAATCCTTTGATAAAGATACTGATTATAAAAAATACGCCAATTATTCCTATCACAAATCCAATAAAAAACATATCGTATAAATTTGTTATTGCACTATAAAGCCTATCATTCACTCCGTTTTGAACACAGGCAGGATTGTAAACAGCATATACATAAAAAACAACCGTAAGTATAGCTACAATTATATCATATTTAAGGTTAGAAGAATTGAAAGAAACGTAATCCTTATTCAGTTGCATATTGAATTGCATGATTTTTCTTCGTTGTTCTATTTTATTAATTAAATAAAGAAACAAAACGATAGAACCGATTACCACAAGCGAATTAAACGAATAAAAATGTTCTCCATAATTGATTGTAGCTAATGCCGTAACAGAGGCTAAAAAATAACTCTGAGAAACTCTTAGAATGTATTTTTCTACATTTCCTGTTTTTCCCAGCAACATTTTAAGAAGCGATGAGAATAAAAGCCAAATGAGGTTGAAACATATAAATACGATTCCCAAAAGGAAAGCAAATTGAAACATAGTTAGATTAATTGTAGCATCAAAAGTACACTTTCTAAATTAGAAGTTCAATAAAAGAAAGGTAAGTTGGTATTTAAAATTAAACTTTTGTAATCTAAAAGATAACTCTAAGATTCTCTATATTTGTTTTGAATAAAACATTAAACCATGAAACTAAAGACTATTTCGATTTTTGCAGCTCTTTTTATTGTTGCTCCAAACTTTTTTGCAACCAAAGGAATGTGGCTTCCGAATTTAATAAAAGCATTGAATTACAGTGACATGCAATCAAAAGGATTGATGATTTCAGCAGAAGAAATTTATTCTGTGAATAATTCGAGTATGAAAGATGCTGTTGCACATTTTAATGGTGGCTGTACATCGGAAGTTGTATCGAACAAAGGATTGTTATTTACGAATCATCATTGTGGTTATTCTCAAATAGCAAATCACAGTACAGTTGAAAAAAATTACCTGAGAGATGGATTTTGGGCAAAAAACTTTGGTGAAGAACTTGCAAACGAAAGCTTGTACGTAGATTTTATTGTAAGAATAGAAGACGTAACTTCAAAAATGCTGGGAGGTTCAAAAGCAGAAGGAGAAAGCGAAGATGATTTTGTAAAAAGAAAAACGGCTGAGATTACTAAGGAATTGATTAACGGAACTGATTACATGGTAAAAATAAAACCCTTCAACTATGGGAATAAATATTTTGCTTTTGTTATCGAAAGATTTACCGACATCCGTTTGGTAGGAGCTCCTCCATCGGCTATTGGAAAATTTGGATTCGATACCGACAACTGGGTTTGGCCAAGACATACTGGTGATTTTTCGGTTTTCAGAATTTATTCAAACAAAGACAACAAACCTGCAGATTATTCTTCTGAGAATATTCCTTATACACCCAAACATTATTTCCCTATTTCGCTTAAGGGAGTGAAAGAAGGAGATTTTTCCATGGTGTATGGTTTCCCGGGAAGAACTCAGCAATTTCTTACTTCTTATGCTGTGGATCAAAAAATGAATAAAACAAATCCTGCAAGAATAGACATGAGAGAAAAATCGCTAGAGGTGATTAATTCTACTATGAAACAAAGTGAAGAACTTAGGATTCGTTACGCATCCTACCAAAGTGGCGTGAGTAATGCATGGAAAAAATGGAAGGGCGAAAATTTTGGACTTGAAAAAGAAAATGCACTTGCCAAGAAAATAGAAAAGGAAAGAATTTACACAGAGAGAATCAATGAAAATGAGGAATTGAAGAAACAATTCGGGCTACTTTTACCTTCATTAAAAACTCTTTACAAAGAAAACGAATCGTATCAAAAAGCCTTTGACTATTATATCGAAATGATATATTCTGGACCAAAATCTTTGAGATACATCAATAATTTTGTTTCTGTGATTGAAAATGCAGAAAAATACAGATTGGCAGGAAGTCTGTATGCAGAAATGGAAAAGTTAAAAAAGAACTACCAAGATTTTATTGATTACCCAGCACAACTAGAATTCGAAAAAAGAATGTGGAAAAGCCTCTACTCTACTGCTATGAATCATGTTGGAAAAGAATTTCATCCTGACAATTTATTGGCTCAATCCAATTACTTGACGAATATGGATAAAATAATTGATGACATGTTTGAAAAATCGATGTTTTTATCCGACAAAAAACTGCTGAATTACTTGAATAATCCAACCGAAAAGAACCTAAAAAAAATCAAAAAAGACAAAGGTTACACGATGGTAAAAAGCTTTTATGATGCTTTGAGAGGAAAAGTAATTCCTACTTATTATAGTAATGAAGACAAAATTACCGAATTGATGAAAGAATATTCAAAATCGATTCAGATTGTATTTCCTACAGAAAAATACTGGTACGATGCAAACAGTACTTTGAGAGTTTCTTTCGGACAAATTGAAGGTTCGGCCCCAAGAGATGGAATGCGTTACACGCACAAAACTACGGCAGAAGGTATTATGGCAAAATACATTCCAAACAACGATGAGTTTGATGTGCCAGAGAAACTAATTTCGTTAATCAACAACAAAGATTACGGGAGATACAGCGAAGGTGATTCTATTCTTGTAATTTGCTTTACAGGAAGCAATCACACTACGGGAGGAAACTCTGGAAGCCCAGTAATTAATGCTAATGGAGAGCTTATCGGCATTAATTTTGACAGAAGTTGGGAAAGCACAATGAGTGATGTGATGTTCAGCGAAAAACTGTGCCGAAACATTACTGTAGATATCCGTTATGTATTATTTGTGATAGACAAGTATGCTGGTGCAAGTCACTTAATTGAAGAAATGAAGCTCGTTGAAACTCCAAAATTTACAATTAAAAAAGACAAAATTGTGGGGGGAATTGAGTTGCCAATTCAAAATTCGGGAGTATTGAAATCGTTAGAAAAGCAAATGTCTAAATAATGAGCAAAGCAAGTTCTATCATAGATAAAATGTTTTTGAATGACCCGTTCAGCCAATGGCTGGGGATAAGGCGGGTTGAGGAATTGCCTGGTTCAGTGATACTAGAGCTTACTGTGAGAAAAGAAATGCTAAATGGATTTGGTATAGCACACGGTGGAATCACTTATTCTTTGGCAGATAGTGCATTGGCTTTTTCTGCAAATGGTCATGGAATTCAGTCCGTTTCTATCGAAACTTCTGTTTCGCATACCAAACCTGTAAAGGAGGGCGATATACTGAGAACTGCTGTTGTAGAGGAAAGTTTAACTTCCAAAATTGGGATTTACACGGTCTCTATATTCAATCAAAAGGAAGAAAAAGTTGCCTTGTTCAAGGGAACAGTTTATCGAACCGGGAAAGAATGGGAAGATTAAAGCTTGGAGTTCAACTTTCGTATTTTAATTCTGAAATAAGCAAAAGCAAGAGTCACAATTGGACTTAACCAATTGAAAACAGCAAAGAAAAAATATTCTCCTACTCCTACTCCCAACACACTACTTTGATAAGCCCCACAGGTATTCCAAGGCACAAGAACAGAAGTAACTGTTCCTGAATCTTCAAGAGTTCTACTCAAATTTTCGGGAGCCAATCCTCTTTTTTCAAAAGCACTTTTGTACATTTTTCCGGGAATAACTATCGCCAAATATTGGTCGGATGCAATCGCATTCAATCCGATACAACTTGCAACTGTACTCGCAAACAAACCAAAAACAGACTTCGCTTTTTTCAACAACACTTCCGTTATTTTGGATAAAGCGCCTACTCCATCCATAATTCCTCCAAAAATCATTGCCGAAATTATTAATAATATAGTCCAAAGCATTCCTATTACACCTTTGGATACAAACAACTCATTCAACAATTCATTTTTGGTTTCAATTTCGTACTCGGTAAATATTACTTTTGCCATTAACTCGCTCACGTGAGTAATTCCGTGAACAGAACCAATGATTTGAGGTTGGAAAACAACAGCAAAAATCAAGGCTAACAAAATCCCAACGAGCAGAGATAAAATGGGCTTTAGTTTTAGTAAAATAAGAACGACAACAACACCCGGAACTACAAACAGCCAGGGAGTTATAGTGAAATATGATTCTATATCGATTAACAATTGTTGTGTATTTGCCTCGCCATTTGTTGGGCTAATGAAGCTAAGAATTGTAAATACGATGAGGGTAACAACTATACTGGGTATTGTTGTGTAAGTCATGTATTTGATATGAGTAAACAAATCAGTCCCGGCCATAGCTGGAGCCAAGTTTGTGGTATCACTAAGAGGCGACATTTTATCTCCAAAATAAGCTCCCGAAATTACTGCACCAGCAATCATTCCTGTAGAAATCCCCATTGCAGAACCAATTCCAATGAGAGCAATACCGACTGTTGCTGTTGTGGTCCAAGAACTTCCGGTGGCAATTGAAATGATTGCCGAAATAATAACCGAAGCTGGCAAAAATATTTCGGGACTTAGGATGGTCAACCCATAATAGACCATTGATGGAATAATACCGCTTATCAACCAAGCACCGCTCAATGCTCCTACCATGGCCAAAATTATTATCGGAACAAGGACACTTTTTAAGTTTTCTATTATTTCAGTTGCTATTTTTCGCAATCTTACTTTATAAACTAATCCAAGCAGGAAGGCAACACCACCCGAAACCAACAATATTAATTGATTGCTGTAAGCTCCCCACCACTCTCCATCTTTATATAAAATATTGATTGTCAACAATATCATTAAGACAAAAACAGGAACGAGAGATTGAATAAAACTAATAGATTTTGGCATACAATTAAATTATTTGAACGCTAAAGATAACTCATTGATGAAACAAATAAAAATCTTGAATAAAAGCCTGTTTCAATCACTTTAAAACCGAAAAGGAAACAATTTTTGTACAAAAAAAAAGATTTAGGTGAATGAAACAAAACCCAAGAATATACTTCTCTTTTATTTGAAATCCTTATTTGTATTGGTATATTTAAACTATATTTTAAAGAGAAAAATCAATTGGCTGTAAAAGGAAATATACTGCAAAGTGTTCTTAAAAGAACCACAAAAATTGGAACTAAAAACGAATTGAAATCACCAATTCAATTACAAAGAAGGGCATTAAAAAGATTACTGAGGAGAGCAAAAGATACTGAATTTGGAAAAAAATACAGATTTCATAAAATACTAAGCTCGGATGATGCTGTAGTAACTTACCAAAGATTCGTTCCTATTTTTGATTACGATTCTATGTATGAGTCTTGGTGGAAAAAAACAATTGCAGGAACTGAAGATGTAAGCTGGCCAGGAATTGTAAATAAATTTGCATTGAGTTCAGGAACCTCAGGAAGTCCAAGCAAGCAAATCCCTGTTTCCCGTTCTCTGTTAAGAAAAATAAGACGAGCCAGTTTAAAGCAGATTCAATACCTGAACAACTTTGATTTTCCAAAAGAATTTTACGACACCTACATTCTGGGTGTTGGAGGTTCCACTTCACTCACCAAGATAGACAAGAGGAAAGAAGGTGATTTGAGCGGAATTATTAATGCCAATTTACCGGGATTTATGAATGTTATTTATAAACCAGAAAAAGAAATAACTGACTTACGAGATTGGGACATCAAGATAGAAAGAATGGTGGAAGAAGCTCCCAATTGGAACATTGGAATCATTGCGGGAATCCCTTCTTGGATTCAAATTTTATTAGAAAAAATTATTGAAAAGTACAGTTTGAACTCAATTCATGATATTTGGCCAAATTTCAATGTATTGGTTCATGGTGGCGTAGCATTTGGCCCCTACCGAGAAAACTTTGAAAAGCTACTGGGTAAAAAAATTGAATACATGGAAACTTACCTCGCCTCCGAAGGGTTTATGGCGATAAGTTCGGGAAATGGAACTCCTCTCAAACTTCTTCTTAATAATGGAATTTTCTTCGAGTTCATTCCTTTTAATGACGACAACTTCAATCAAGATGGAGAACTGGTGAGTTATCCAGAAATAATAACAATTGACAAAGTGAATGAGGAAGAACATTACGCTATTGTGCTCTCAACTTGTTCTGGTTCATGGAGATACATTTTGGGCGACACCATTCAATTTGTAAACAAGGAGAATGCCGAAATAATTATAACTGGAAGAACAAAACATTACTTAACAATCTGTGGCGAGCACCTGTCTGTAGACAATATGAATAGAGCGCTTGAACTCACTTGCCAAGAAATGAATATAAAAGTGCCTGAGTTTTGTGTTACGGCTTTTGCTTACGAAAATCTATTTGCACACAAATGGTTTGTTGGTAGCAACGACTCTTTTGACAAAGGGATTTTTAAACAAACTCTTGACAAGCATCTGTGCAATCTGAATGACGATTATGCGACAGAAAGAACCTCTGCGCTTAAAGAAATTTTCATTGAACACGTTCCTGTGAATCAGTTTTATGGCTTTTTGGATTTTATTGGTAAAAAAGGAGCACAAATAAAATTCCCTAGAGTTATCAAAGGAGAACTACTCTCCAAATGGGAAAAATTCCTAAATTTACCAGATGATTGATATCATAACAACAGCAATAATTCTAGGATTCATTTTAAGCTTTTCATTAGGACCCGTATTTTTTGAATTAATCAATACGAGTTTGAGAAAAGGATTTAGAGCAGCTATGCTTATGGAAATTGGGGTTTTGTTGAGCGACATAATTTACCTCTTCCTGGCCTTGTTCAGCGCTTCAAAAGCTCTTGAATACTTAAATAAATATTCTTGGATCAATTATATTTTTGGAGGAGTATTTATTCTGTTTGGAATATTCTCTATTATCAAAAACTTGAAACCGCCCAAAGTGGAATTCAATTCATCTGATGACGGCACCGACTGCGACACAAGCAATGAATTACTTGAGAATTTAAATTCATTAAATCTATCAGAAAACATAAAAGTGAACTACATCGGAAACTTAATGAAAGGAGTAGCTTTAAACTCCTTAAATCCTTCTGTCTTAGTTTTTTGGATTGTAGTTTGTACATCCAGCATCAAGAAATTACACCTCGATAATCAAGGGATATTTATCTTTTTTTCGGCTACATTAGGAATGATGTTCTTTGTGGATATTCTTAAAATATACTTTGCAAGTAAACTGCAACAATACATCAATCCAAAAGTATTACAGATAATAGGAATCAGCATTGGTTTAATAATGCTTTCTGTAGGCCTCTACATTTTATTTGTTGGTTTTGATATTCCCCAAGAGGAATTTCTAGAGACAACAAATGAAATTATTTCTGTGGACTAGGCATTTCGTCCGACTTGCACTTTTCGTCCTCAGTAGCTCCACAAAACTGGCAACTTCCATCACCTTCTTCGTTGAACATTCTACTTGCACTTGCACAAGACTTTTCCAGATATCCTTTGTTAAAAAACATCTTGATTGCCATTCCTGCGATCCCTATTCCCAATAATCCTATTGCTAATAATGCTAATTTCATAGTGTTTATTTATTTCTACAAAGATAAATAATATAATTATCTTTTGTGGTAAAATTGATCCATCGGATCTGCTTTTGGCTTATCAAATTGCTTGAACGTGTACCTAAAAGTAACCAGTGCATATCTCTGCAATGAACGAGATCTCAATTGCTCTACGTAAGTATTATTCGTGGTTACAGATAGTTGGTCGTTTTGATTCAGCACATCATACAATCCAATGCTAATTTCTCCTTTTTTACTTTTAAATATTTTTTTGGCAACAGACGCATTCCACATAATAAAATTAAGACTTAACTCATCACTAAATCCATCATTAATTTGGTAATTTGCCTGAGTTCTTATCACTATTTCTTTAGGAAATGTGAGCGTAACTTTTGCCTTATAGTTCTGGGTAAGAAACATGGAACTCCCTCTGCCATCTCCATTTGATATATCGTTAAGTGAAGCCCTCCCCGACAAGGTGAAATCAATTTTATCACTGATGTTACTACTCAAAACAGCTCCCACCTCATACTCTGTACTTGTGGCTAAAGTTTTCACCGCATTAACAAGCGAAGGAGTTTGTGTGTAAGTAATTCCTCCATCCAAATTCAAGTTACTTTTTAGTTTTTTAATTGGCATTCCATACGAACTGAATAACCTTGCATTTTGATACCCACTTAAATTCGTATAACTGTTTAATATTCTCCCTCTTTCCAGCACTACTCCATTGAGAGTAGTATCACTTTGATAAAAATCAGAGGTAGATGTGATTATATTATTAGAAAACGAATAGCTACCCATTACAAAAAAGGTAGTAGCCTTTTTTGTGTTTGTGTGGATATATCTGGACATAATTCTGTGTGTATAATTCTGCTTCAAATTGCCATTTCCTATCTGCAGCTGCAATGGATTAGAGTTATTCAAAAAATTCTGCAGTTGATTTACCGAAGGATCATCTGTAGATGTTCGGTACATCAAAAACACTTGCTTACTTTTAGAAATAGTGTATTTCATCATAGCAAAAGGCAAAATAGCCTGAAAAGTATTTTGGGTTTGTGCCGTTCCTGGATAAACACTATTGGTTGATAAATCAGTAATTTGATATTTGGCTCTAACGAATGAAAATATTTTTTTACTAAAAAAACGATAACCGAAAGAATAGGCTTGAGTAAAATTATCGGAAGTAAACTGCGAAGAGAATTGAGGAAGCAAATCGGTGTACGATTCATCAATCTGTGAAAAGCCATTGGCTAAATTATCAGTTTTTCCCTCTGTTTTTTCGACTTCTACATCAAATGAAATCCCCCCCATTTTCCCAATCGGCTCTGTGTAACGAATCTTACCGCTATAAGAATTGTTTTTGGTTATAATGGTCGATTCCTGATTCAATGTGTCAACAGAACTCACAAAATCGTTTTCGAGAGAAAAAAGATTGCTCACTCCATCGCTTCCAGTCAATTGATTGGTAGCCATCACAAAAAATGATCTTCCTCTCTTTTTAAATCTATAATTATAAAACAAACGAGAGTTGGTATTGTAACCCAATAAATCAGAACTAAAATCTCTTTTTAAATTGCTAATTGGAGAAGCACCAAAACTGGTAAGTCCATTTGTAAAAGATTCTCCGTAATTGGTTTGCAAGCTTGCATTGGTTCTAAAAGTCAATTCGCTTTTTTTAGAAAACTTATGCTTCATCTGAATACTTAACTTACTATTCGCATCTTGCGTGTACGATGAATCAGATTCGTCATATACTTGATTTGCATCGGTTTTAGAAAAATAATTTTGAACTTTTTTCTCGAAAGCATCCGTTTGTGTATTGTTGTAAAAATAACTTCCAATAAACTCAGTTTTCCCCCAAGTATCTTGATAATTTATACCTCCTGCACCTGTTTGCGCAATTCCGTTTTGCTGTGGAACCAAAAAACTATTTGCACTAGCACTTATTGCTCCTCTATTCCCCCAGCCTCTTTTTCCCGAACCTGCAGTTACACCTACCAAATCCTCTGATGAAAAATTCTGTTGATTTACATTATTAAAAAGTCCTACGATAGAAATTCGCTGATCGCCATTAAAAATATTGTAATTTCCTCCTGCATTGTACCTATTATCCGTTCCGTAACCAGCATATACATTCCCAAACTTACTATTTCTATATTCTGGTTTGGTAATAATATTTATTGTTTTGGTTGTGTTTCCATCTTTCAATCCAGTGGCTTTACTTTCGTCACTTTCATCGTCAAATACTTGAATTTTCTGAACCACTTCTGCAGGAATATTACTCAATGCAGATTTAGGATCTTGACCAAAATAAGGCTTCCCATCAACTAGTATTTGCTTTACCTGCTCACCTTGTGCTTTTACCTGTCCGTTATTATTGGTTATTCCCGGCATTTTTTCTACCAAATCTCCAGCCGTTGCATCTTTGTTTGTTTTGTAAGCACTTGAATTATACTCCGTTGTATCACCTTTTTGAACCGCCAATGGTTCTTTCTCTTCCACCTGCATTGTATTTAGCTGTGTTACAGAGATCTCCATTTCTTGTCTGCCAATAAAATTTCTTGGCTGATTGACTACAATTTCTTTTTCAATTTTTTTGAAACCTATCGAAGAAATTGTCAAGGTATAATTACCAAAGGCTACCGAATCAAAAAAGAATAGTCCTCTTTCATTGGAAGAAACGCCTTTTTTCGCTCCATCCTTTTGTAAAAATACAGTAGCACCAATTATGGGAGATTGTTCTTGCTTATCAATAACAATACCTCCTACTCTGGCTGTTTGCGAATAACCTTGTGTAAGCAAGAAAAGACAGGCAAATAAAGTAAAGTGTTTCATTGTGGAATTAAATTTAATTTGAAATATAAGGTTAGACAAATGTAATTCCTAATGGTTTAACAAAGCATAAAAATTACACGAACGGTCATAAAAAAAACCTCAAACCGAGTCTTACGGAATGAGGTTTTTCATTGATTGAAATTAAAATAGATCTACTACTA
>JAHEIE010000016.1:15071-28577 GCA_024639505.1 Crocinitomicaceae bacterium | reverse complement strand
CTACTACTAAAATCTAATTTTCTCTGCAATTCTTGCTGATTTACCAGTTCTTTCTCTTTGGTAAAAGATTCTTGCTCTTCTCACTTTTCCTCTCTTCATTACTTTCACTTCATCAATAAGTGGAGAAGCCATTGGGAAAATTCTTTCAACACCTACAGTTCCAGACATTTTTCTAACAGTAAATGTTTCTGTTGCAGTATTGTTACCTCCTCTTTTTTGGATAACAATTCCTTGAAAAACCTGAAGTCTTTCTTTGTCTCCTTCTTTAATTTTATAAGTTACAGCAACTGTATCTCCAGATTTGAATTCTGGTAGGTTGTGTGCTGATTCTAAATCTTTGTGTAATTCGCTAATTAAATTCATAACTGTGTGTTTTTCTCCTCGATTTTCGGACTGCAATATTACGAATATTATTTTGTAAATAAACTACCTACTCGTCCTTTTTTTTAATCTTTTTTTCTGTTTTTATATTTTTTAATCTTTCAATATGTCCGGACGCCTCGTTTTTGTTCGCTCTAGAGCCTTTTCACTTCTCCACTTTTCAATCTCTTTAAAATTTCCAGAAAGTAATACTTTGGGCACTTCCATCCCTTCGTAGTTTGCAGGTCTTGTGTACACGGGCGGAGCCAATAAATTATCCTGAAAAGAATCGGTTAGCGCTGATGTTTCATCATTTAAAACTCCTGGAATCAATCGAATAAGAGAGTCTGCAACTACTGCTGCAGCCAATTCACCTCCCGACAAAACATAATCCCCAATCGAGACTTCTTTGGTGATGTATTTCTCTCTGATTCTTTCGTCAATACCTTTGTAGTGTCCGCAAAGCAAAATAAAGTTCTCTCCCATAGATAAGGAGTTTGCTGTGGGCTGATCCCACACTTCACCATCTGGAGTCATGTACATTATTTCATCGTACTCTCTTTCGGACTTTAATTCATCTATACAATCTGCAATTGGCTGAATTGTCATGACCATTCCTGCTCCTCCACCAAAAGCATAATCATCTACCTTTTTGTGTTTGTTTGTAGAGTAACTTCTTAAATCATGGATGTGTACCTCAACCAATCCTTTTGTCTGAGCTCTTTTCAAAATAGAATCAGAAAATGGACTTTCTAATAATTGTGGAAGTATGGTTAATATATCAATTCGCATAGGGCAAAAGTAAAGAAAATTATACTCAAATCGTTTCCAGGTATTCCAAATAAACACCATCACTCTGTTATTTTGTTAAAAAAAGATTCCGCTCTAATTTATTCCTCTATTTTTACATTCGATTTTTACCAAACCGAATTATGATTTTTTTTTCAAAACGAACCTTTATCATTCTGACTTGCCTAGCAATATTTGCAACATATACAAGCTACGGACAATTTTCGGCAGATGCATTTAAGAAAAAAGAACCGTTGATTACCGTAAACAAAAGTGGCCCTTATCTGGGAATACAACGTGGCAAATACAACAGCATAGAACTGGGATATGAACTTCAAAAAAAAGAAGTAAAGTTGACCAGGCCAAAGACCATGGCTTTCAATATTGGTTTTGATTACAATCTGAATACTAATATCTTAGGTTTCTCATCAGGAGTTTGGGACAAGACCAGCAGGGTTGATTTTACGTATGGGGTTAGCATAATTACCAAAACCGATTTTAATTCCTTCAGAATTGGAGTTTCTCCCATGATTGGCTACAAAATTTCTTTGGCCCACCTTCAGCTTGGCTACAATATTATCAATAACAATAGAAATTTTGAGAACACCAACACCTTATTCATTTCTTTGAGAGCTGTTCTTATCAATCATCGCGATTACAATTGGCGAAAAAGAGAAAAGAAGAAATAAAATCTCTTTGGACAATTTCCTAATAAATTCTCATCTTTGTATCATTATGCAATTATTCTTCAACCCCAACATTGAATCCGACCTTTTTCTTGAAAAAGAAGAGCATATCCATGCAACAAAAGTATTGAGAAAAATAGAAGGAGATATTCTATCTGTGATGGATGGAAAAGGTGGCTTATTTGAATGCAAATTGATACAAATTTCATCAAAAAAAAGTTTGTTAGAAATACTGGGAAGCAAAAAATTTGACAAAACAAATAGATTGCATATTGGTATTGCTCCGACTAAAAACAACAACCGGATGGAGTGGTTTTTGGAAAAAGCAACAGAAATTGGGATTTCAGAAATAACGCCTTTACTTTGCTCAAGATCAGAAAGAAAAGTATTGAAAAACGAAAGAATGGACAAGATAATACTGGCAGCAGCCAAACAATCTAAATCCTTTCATGTCCCTGTTCTGAACGAAATGATTTCGTTTTCTTCTTTTGTAAAAAAAGTGGAAAGCAAACAAAAATTTGTAGCTCATTGCGAAGAAGATTCCGAAAAAAAAACACTTCACAACCACAACTTATTGAACACAGAATCTACGGTGATATTGATAGGACCCGAAGGAGATTTTACTGCCAAAGAAATTGAAGAGGCAAAATCTCACAACTTTGAGGAATTATCGCTTGGAGAATCTAGACTAAGAACAGAAACAGCAGCAATGGTAGCTTGTGCTTATTACAATTTAATACAATGAAAAATACAGACTTAACTCAATTGAACGCATCTTCTCAAAACACTTTGATGGAGACTTTGGGAATTGTATACACCGAAGTTGGAGAAAATTACATTTGTGGCACTATGCCGGTTGACAATAGAACTCATCAACCCATGGGAATTATGCATGGTGGAGCTTCTGCTGCGCTCATAGAAACTTTAGGAAGTATTGGTTCACACCTACTTATTGATAGCAAAACTGAGTTTTCATCAGGGCTGGACCTCAACATCAATCATATCAGAGCAGTTCGCTCGGGATTGGTGTACGGAAAAGCTGAAGTGGTTCACAAAGGAAAAACCACTCATGTGTGGCAAGTGAACATCACCAATGAGAAAAACAAACTGGTTTCTACCGGAAGACTAACAGTGTTTGTTGGAAAAAAATAATTACAAGCCAGATTTTATTAAATCTACTCGTATTTCGTTGTGAGAAGCATCTAAAACTGCCTTTCCTTCTTTTACCAAGACTATTTGTGGCGACTGATGAAACACATTCAGTTTGTCGGCTATCGCAGCAGAAACATCTCTATGAGCAATTAAATCTAAATAAAAAGGAGCTAATTCTTCCTCGGAAATGTCCCAGCCACTCTCCGTTCGATTTAGAGCCATAGAACTAATGGAACACCTAGTACTGTGTTTAAACAAGAGAACTGGTTTTTGAAAAGACAATTCTATTGCTTGATCCAAATCAGAGATACTCTCTAAATTATTCCATTTCAAGGTTGGCTTGAATTCACTTTTGTTTCTGCTAAAAATCCCCATATTTCTTAATTAAATATTGAATAAATTGGAAGGTGATCTGAATAACCTCCGTAATAATTTGGTCCGCCATAACTTCTGCTTGGCTTTTTATCTCCATATTTTTTATCGGTGTACATCATCCATTCTTTTTGTAAAACTAAACATTTGTCGTAAGCCACTTTCACACCTTTCTCCGCAGAATAAAGACCTTCGCTCACGATCATTTGATCCAACATCCCCCAATCTCCTTTGTAATTGTAAGACCCCTTATTTTCTTTTTCTAGCTTGTATGCCATATTGAATAATTGACCATTTTGAAAATCAGGAGTTCCTTTTGCATTAAGCGTTTCGTATATACTTTTGTTTGTTGGGTGATCATTAAAATCGCCAAGAATAATAATCTTTGCCATTGAATTCGTATTGAGAATCTCATCCACTTTTGCTCTTAAAACCGAAGCCGCTTTCACTCTTTTGTGCTCAGTTTCTTTTTCTCCTCCTCGTCTCGAAGACCAATGGTTCAAAAATACATGAATCTCATCTTGATTTTTCAACTCTGCTTGAACGTATAAAATATCTCTGGTTGCAAAATCTGGATCAGATTGTAGCGAAACCTCTAGGTTTTCAGAATTTAAAATCTTCATGAAATCTTTTTGATAAATCAACCCTACGTCAATTCCTCTTTTATCTGGACTTTCGGCATGCACAATTCCATAGTTTCCTCTTTGTAGTTTCTTTTGGCTAATCAAATCTTCTAGAACAAGTTTATTCTCAATTTCGGCAAAACCTAAAAACAAAGGCAATTCAGAATCAAAAGCTGCAATCACTTTTGCCAAGTTCTTTTGTTTTTCGTTGTATTTTTCGGAATTCCATTTTTTTTCTGAATCAGGCAAAAACTGCTCGTCTATCGTGTATTTGTCGTCTATCGTATCGAATAAATTCTCCACATTGTAAAATCCAAAAGCCATCCCTACAGGAGACTTTAACTCAATTTTCTCATGATTCACAGAAGATTCATTCTTTGCTAAGTTATCCATGTTTTTGGTTGTTTTTTCTCCCAAGCTACATGCAAATAAGGAACCCGCGATTATTATATAAAAAAGTGATTTCATTGTCTGGTATTTTTTCTTTCGCAAAATTAAGAAAGAAAGTGAAACTAAATTGAATTTAGACACTTTATGTTTTTCTTGCTTATTCTAAATATATTTCCAAAAGTGGTAGGTTCTTTTTCAAATACTCTCACATTATTTTATCAATTTATATATCTTTACCTACTATGAATATCCCATCAAAAATTGTAGAACAAGCTGTAGAAGAGTTTTCTGCATTACCGAGCATCGGAAAACGAAGTGCTCTTCGCTTTGTACTCCATTTATTGAAACAAGACCCAGAAGACATCGAGAGCTTGGCACAAGTTATTTTGAAATTAAAAAATGACATAAAGTATTGTAAAAAGTGTCAAAATATTGCCGATTCTGAGGTATGTGAAATTTGTGCGAACCCCAACAGAGATCATTCGCTCATTTGCGTAGTAGAAGATGTTAGAGATGTAATGGCTATCGAAAACACATTGCAATTCAAGGGAGTGTATCATGTACTGGGAGGATTAATTTCCCCGATGGATGGCGTTGGACCAAACGATTTAAAAATTGAAGAATTGGTTGAAAAATTATCCGAAAACAAAACAAGCGAAATCATTTTTGCGCTGAGCACCACAATGGAAGGAGACACAACCAATTTCTATATTTACAAAAAAATTGAATCTTTAGGAATCAAAACTTCCATGCTTTCTAGAGGAGTTTCTGTAGGCGATGAATTGGCCTATGCAGATGAATTGACTCTCGGAAATTCTATCTTGAATAGAACTCCTTTTGAAATGAGTTTTCAGAGGTGAAAAAAATTCAATAAATAGAATTTAAAAAAAGAGAAACTGAATGGAGAAGTAAAAGTGAATATTCAACCTCTTTTATTTTACATAATATCCGTTTTCAATTGCGTAAACAGCAAGACCAACTCTGGTTTTAATCTCTAGTTTATCACACAAACTATCTCGGTAATTTTCGATAGTTCGTGGGCTACAAAACATACAATCTGCTATTTCTTTGTACCTCATCTCTGTAGCTACAAAAATCAAGAACTCTTCTTCCCAAGTAATGACTAGTATTACTAACAATACAATTCATGCAGAAATGAAGAAAAATTTATTGGAACGAGAATGAATGAAACAATTAAATATTTAAGGTGTAATTCCTAAAAATAATAACTCTTGTATTTTAAACAAAACCTTTTAGATTAAATCGTTTTACAGAACAGATTATTCAAATAATAGTATATTATGAAGTTTGTAAAACTGCTTATTCTGTTTTCAATTATTATATTAAAAGTATAGCAAAACATAAAATTTGGACCACAAACATTTTGTAATTCAATCGTTAACAAAATAATAAGACAATAATTTACACACAAAATGTTTTTTATATTAATCCTTTATACTGCTTTTACGACCAAATTTATAACCTATGAAACTAAACTATCTATTATGCTTATTTATGAGCATTTCATTTATTGGTAAATCTCAATTTTACACTAAAATTGAAATAGAAACCATTAATCAAAATAAGTTCGCTGGAGCGGGTTCATTTTATTTAGACACCATAAACCAAAAGTCGTACATTGGTATTCCTACAGGAAAACTGTCACAGTTGGGTCCTATTGACTCCATGACCTATATAAACGATACTCTAAAAATCTACCAATTTAATTCCGTTTACTTTACTAAGATATCAAATTCTGGAATTGATAGTATTAGCTACTTAAATGACGTATATACTATTTACACTAAGGATTCAGCATACTCTAGTAAAATATCGAATACAACAATAACGAATGGAATAAACAATTATAACGTTTATTATGTTTTAGACTCAAACCAAGTTGGCGGAGGTGTTTCTACGGCAAAAGTTGGAGACCGAGTAACACGTCTAAAAAGTGATATCTCAAAATATGGTGGATATGGTAATGTGTTTCTCATGGGAGACAATACTATAAAGGCTTGTGGAACAGGTACAGCAGGAGGGTATGGTACACCTGATGAGAAAAGAGTTACTATTCCAATGAGAGTTACAGTGGGTGATGAATATAGCCGAAGAGGAAATTTTATCGAAGTTTTTGGAGATTACCAAGGACTATATGCCCTAACAGATAGTGGTGAAGTTTATGCTAAAGGAGAAAACGAAGCAGGACAGCTTGGAGATGGAACCTATGACAATAATGGTTTGTTAAGAAAAATAGATTTTTTTGAGCAAAACAACATTAAGGTTAAAAAGCTTATTTGTGGAGGACGTTCTAGTAGTGGAATTAGATCTTCGCTTTTTGCTATTACAAACCAAGGAAAAGTATATAGTTGGGGGTTTAATAATTACGGTCAACTAGGAGTTGGCGACAACAACTACAGAAATATTCCTACTTTAGTTACTGGCTTACAAAACAAAAATATCACAAATTTATTCATAGGTGATAGTTGGCATAATTGCATTGCCGCAATTGATGACAGTAACAATTTATATACTTGGGGTCAGGGAGATAAAGGCACACTTGGGCTTGGCACACTTGTCCATCATAATACTCCTCAACAGGTTCCAGGAATAAAAGCATCTGAAGTGGCGATTTCCCATCATTATGATAATTACATGTTAATTATTACGCCAGATAGTATGTTGATGGGAGCTGGTCAAAATAATTTGGGACAATTAGGTGATGGCACTAATGTAAATCCTAGAACTAGTTTTGTTTCGCCTGTCGGAGGTTTTGACAATGTAGCTGAAATTGACGTTTCTTCTGATGAAGGCACTAGTTTATTCATAAATTACGATAGGGAATTGTACATGACTGGGAGTAACGCTCATGGACAAATGGGAGACGGAACAACTCAACATAGAACAACTTTTCAAAAAGTGAATGCCCCTTTTCAAAAAATGGTCAAAAAAGCTAAAATGGGAGGTATTGATGATCGAATTTACACAGTTGTTTTAGATACTAATGGTCAATTATGGGGTTGTGGTTATAACACATCAGGACAACTTGGTAGGGGACACTCTTCTAACAATACATCTACAAGATCTTTCGAAAAATACAAAGGACTTCCAAGAGGTGCTAAAATTCTTGACTTTGCATTATATGGCGTTGGTGATAGTGGAGGTGTAACGGTTCTTCTTGAAGATGGGAGAGCATTTTCAACTGGATGGAATGTTGACTATGGTGCTGGAGGAACGGGAGCTTTAAATCCTTTTGACGGAAGTATTTTTTCAGGAGGAGGATTACAGAACAACAGTGTGTTTTATGAAGTTAAATTTTAACAGAAAAATTTAATTGTATGAAAAGGGGATTGAAACTAATGTTTCAATCCCTTTTTTCTATTTCGGACAGACAGCTAAAACAATTAAACTCCTTTCCTAAATACTATTTCATTCTCAAAACAATCAATCACAATAGGTTTATCCGAATCTACATTTCCAGAAAGTATTTCTTTCGACAATTCATTCATTACCTTTTTCTGAATCACACGCTTTATGGGTCTAGCTCCAAACTGCGGATCATAACCTAGCTGAGCCAACCATTCTATAGCCTCTGGTGTAGCAGAAATATGGAGTCCGTTTCTCAACAACCTCTTCGCTAGTAACTTCAGTTGTATTTCGGTAATTTGGGCAACATTATCTCTGGTCAAGGGCTGAAACATTATCGTTTCATCAATTCTATTCAAAAATTCGGGCCTCACCGATTTTTTAAGCAAATCAAACACTTCCACTTTTGTTTTTCTCTCTATTTCTTGCTTAGCATTGAAATTAGAATCATCCAATCCTTCAAAATTATCTTGAATAATATGAGAACCAATATTAGAAGTCATGATAATAATTGTATTCTTAAAATCTACCACTCTCCCTTTATTATCCGTTAATCGTCCGTCATCCAAAACTTGTAGCAAGATATTAAATACATCTGGATGAGCCTTTTCTATTTCGTCTAGCAAAATAACAGAGTATGGCTTTCTTCTCACAGCTTCGGTCAATTGCCCTCCTTCCTCATAACCAACATATCCCGGAGGAGCTCCCACCAATCGAGAAACTGCGTGTTTCTCTTGGTATTCGCTCATATCTATCCTTGTCATGGAGTTTTCGTCATTGAACAAATATTCGCTCAGTGTTTTTGCTAATTCTGTTTTTCCAACTCCAGTTGTACCTAAGAAAATAAAGGAACCAATTGGTTTTTTTTCATCTTGCACTCCTGCTCTACTTCTTCTTATGGCATTAGAAACTGCCTCAACAGCATCCTCTTGCCCTACTACTCTATTTTCAAGAACCGATTCTAACAACAACAGTTTTTCTCTTTCACTCGCCATCATTTTATTCACTGGAATACCCGTCCACTTAGAAACAACATCCGCAATATCTTCCACCTCTACCTCTTCTTTTATCACCTTACTTTCAATGGCGTTTAACTTTATTTTGCCTTCTTCCATTTCTTTTTGTAACTGAACTATTTTCCCGTATCGGATTTCAGCTACTTTCTCAAAATCACCTTCCCTTTCAGCTCTTTCAGCCTCAAATTTTAACTGTTCAATCTCTTCTTTGGCATTTTGAATTTTCTCTATTGCATCTTTCTCACTCTGCCATTGCACTCTCAGTTCCTGAGACTTTTCTTTCAAATTGGCTATCTCTTCACTCAATTGATCCAACTTCTTTTTGTCCTTTTCGCGCTTTATTGCTTCGCGCTCAATTTCTAGTTGCATTATTTTTCTATCCACCTCATCCAGTTCTTCGGGCTTAGAGTTTATTTCCATTCTCAATTTAGAAGCAGCTTCATCCATCAAATCAATAGCTTTGTCTGGTAAAAATCTATCCGAAATGTAACGCTGCGATAATTCTACACAAGCAATAATGGCTGAATCTTTAATCATCACTTTGTGGTGGTTTTCATACTTCTCTTTTATTCCTCTCAGTATAGAAATAGCATCCTCTGTTGTAGGTTCATCCACTAATACTTTTTGAAATCTTCTTTCCAGTGCTTTGTCCTTTTCGAAATATTTTTGGTATTCATCCAAAGTAGTTGCACCAATCGATCGCAATTCACCACGAGCCAGAGCGGGTTTCAAAATATTGGCAGCATCCATGGCTCCTTGTCCTCCTCCGGCTCCAACCAATGTATGTATTTCATCAATGAACAAAATAATTTCCCCCTCACTTTTGGTTACCTCTTTGACTACAGCCTTCAATCTTTCTTCAAATTCCCCTTTAAATTTGGCACCTGCAATCAAGGCTCCCATATCCAAGGAGTAAATTTGCTTAGACTGCAGATTTTCTGGTACATCATTGCTAATTATTCTGTGAGCAATTCCCTCAGCAATAGCAGTTTTTCCAGTACCTGGTTCACCAATAAGAATTGGGTTGTTCTTAGTTCTTCTTGTTAGTATCTGAAGCACCCTTCTTATTTCTTCATCTCTTCCGATTACAGGATCTAATTTCCCATTTTTAGCCATCTCATTTAAGTTGTTGGCATATTTTTCGAGAGATTGATACGTATCTTCCTGAGATTGGGAAGTAACCTTGTCTCCATTTCTTAAGTCCATACTGTGTTTTTTTAATTGTTTGTTTGTTAAGTTATGCTTCTTCATCAAATCAGAAACCCTGTCTTTTGAATCGCTCAAGGCAAATAACAAATGATCCAGTGCTACAAATTCATCACCCATTTTGGATGCATAATTTTGCGAATTAGTAAGGGTACGACTAGCCGAAGAAGACAACTGAATGTTTCCTCCACTTACCTTCGGATAACTATTGACAAGTGATTCTAATTCATTTTCAAAAGTTTGCACTTCTACTCCTTCTTCCTTTAATATATAAGGTAAAATAGTTGTATCAACCTTCAACAGTCCTTTTAAAATATGACCGTTCTCAATAATTTGCTGCCCATTTTGCTGAGCTATATTCTGTGCCTCTTGAATGGCTTCTTGTGTTTTTATTGTAAATTTTTCTGGATTCATCTTTTCACTTTTTTGAATACACTTTTTTTCAATCAAAACTAAAACCAATCCTACAACTCTCTGAAAACAAGAAAGTTTGTCACAAAAAATAGATTTCAAATGTCTTTTTGTCTGAAAATCTAAAAGTTACCTGACGAAATTTACAAAAAATCGAAAGCTGGGCATGAGGAGTAAGAAGTATTTTAGTAATTTGGTACGAGATTTGAATCTAACTGAAATAAAATAATCAAAACAATGAAAAAATTTATCATAACAGGAGCAATATTTTGCTCTCTAATGTCTTGTGAAGTTGCACAACAAATAGCAGAAGAAATTTTACTTCCAACAGAGCAAGGCGAATCCAAATTGACCAATTCGGAGGTAATATCTGGACTGAAAGAGGCACTAAATATTGCTATAAATAATTCCTCTTCCCTTGCTTCCAAATTAGATGGATTCAATGGAAACAATTTGATTAGGCTTCCATTTCCTCAGGATGCTATTCGAGTAAAAGAATTTTTGGATGACAAAGGATTGCTTCAAAATCAAATAGCTAAATTCGAAACTACCTTGAACCGGGCTGCAGAAGACGCTTCGAAAACAGCTGGACCGATATTTATTGATGCCATAAAAAATATGAGCATTCAAGACGGATTCACCATTTTAAAAGGAGGTGAAGGTGCTGCTACAAAATTTCTTAAAGAAAAAACAACAGCTCAACTTATTGCTGCATTTTCGCCTATCGCAAAAGCTTCAATGGACAAAGTTGAACTCACCAAACAATGGAGCCCATTGGCTGATTTGTACAACAAATCAACAATTTTGACTGGAAAAGAAAAAGTAAATTCCGATCTTGACGAATACGTTACTAACAAAGCCATAGACGGACTTTTTACGCTAATGGCGCAAGAAGAGAACAAAATCAGAAAAGATCCTACTGCTAGAGTTACTGATATTCTTAAAAAAGTTTTCAGCACATTAGATAAGTAGATTTTAGATTTTAGATTTTAGATTTTAGATTTTAGATTTTAGATTTTAGATTTTAGATTTTAGAAAAAACAAGAAGACTTCTGAGGGGTTTGGACTATCCAGAAATAAATTCTTCACAAAACAGTAAACAATGAACGCGAGATTAAATGAATCGGAAAGTCCACTTGAGGAATCTGAATTAGTGATTAATGAAGATGGGAGTATATTTCATTTACACTTATTACCTCATCAACTTGCCGACACAGTGTTATTAGTGGGTGACCAAGGGAGAGTTGAACAAATCTCAAAAAACTTTGATTCCATTGAACACAAAACAGCAAACCGAGAATTTGTTGCTCATACTGGAATCTACAAAGGGAAGGAAATTACTGCTCTATCTACGGGAATTGGTGCCGACAACATTGATATTGTGATTAATGAACTGGATGCCTTGGTGAATATTGATTTGGATAGCCGATGCATAAAAAAAGAAAAAAAATCATTGAACTTAATTCGAATTGGAACTTGCGGTGCTCTGCAGCCAGATATTCCAGTGGACTCTTATTTGGTGTCAGAATTCGGTTTAGGTTTTGACGGAATTGCAGGGTTTTATAGCCACTTATCCACAGAACAAGAACTTGATTTTGAAAAAGCTTTTTTTTCTCAGGTAAACTGGAGCGTTTCTACTGTAAAACCTTATTTTTCTAAAGGAAACCAAGAACTAATAGACCTACTTAAGCCTGAGGCAAACTCAGGAATAACTGTAACAGGAAATGGATTTTATGGTCCGCAAGGTAGAGTCTTGAGAATAAAAACCACTCAAGAAAACTTGAACGAGCAACTCTCTAGCTTTGAATTCAATGGAGTAAAAATCATGAATTTTGAAATGGAAACTTCTGCTTTGTATGCTCTTGGCGGTATGCTAGGCCACAAAACAGCCACCATTTGTGCCGTTATTGCTAACCGTCACTTGAAAGAATACAGCAAAGATTACAAATCAACTGTGGATAAGATGATTGTGTACGTGCTGGAGAAATTGATAGAAAATAAAACAGAATAGGTTAATTTATAACCAACATGCTATAATAACAAAACCTACTTCCTTATATTTGTTTCTGAAACCAATCAAATTTATGAAATTTTCAATTGTCGTTCCTGTTTACAATCGTCCTGATGAGATGAAAGAATTGCTTGACAGCATAGAAAAACAAGATTACAACGACTTTGAACTGGTTGTGATTGAAGATGGATCTGCGATTAAATCCGAGGATATTTGCAAGGCCTATTCAAGTAAATTCAAAATAAATTATCAATACAAAAAGAACGAAGGACCCAGCATAGGAAGGAATGTAGGTGCTAAATTGGCCCAAGGTGAATACCTTATTTTTACAGACAGTGATTGTATTCTTCCTTCGAATTATCTTTCTACGATAGGCAATTCCATTACTTCTGAATTTCAAGGCTATGGTGGACCAGATGAATCTCACCCAGATTTTAATCCCATGCAAAAAGCCATTAGTTATTCTATGACATCGATGCTTACCACTGGAGGAATAAGGGCGAGAAAGAAAAATGAAAAGAACTATGTTCTCCGTAGTTTCAATATGACGATTTTGAAAGAAGCATTTTTGAAAATGGGAGGATTTCCTGCTACAAGGCTTCACCCTGGAGAAGACACCATATTTGGTATCGACTTTTTGAAAGCTGGCTACAAAACTAAAATAATACCCGAAGCACACGTATTCCACAAAAGAAGAAACTCTACCAAAAGTTTTTATAAGCAAGTATCTAATTTTGGAAAAGTGAGGTATCTGATTACAAAACTATATCCCGAAACATTTAAAATTACCTTTCTGTTTCCTTCGGTATTCTTTTTGTTTGCTGTTGCTGCAATAATTATTTCACTTTGGATTCTATTGCCTTTGATTCTTGTTGCTAGTTATTTAATCACTATTTTTATTGATTCAAGCATAAAAAACAAATCTATTAACGTAGGAGTGCTTTCTGTAATAACTACATTAGTTCAATTTACAGGATATCACCTAGGCTTTACAAGAGCCTTTTGGAAAGTAGAAGTAAAAAAACAAGACGAATTTAATTTAGGAATAATAAAAAAACAACTATGAAAATCAAAGATTTAGCACAATACATCAAACCAATTCACCTCGTTGCTGTTGGTCTTAT
>JAHEIE010000016.1:0-15061 GCA_024639505.1 Crocinitomicaceae bacterium | reverse complement strand
TAGGAATAATAAAAAAACAACTATGAAAAATTGGATAGAAAAACTATTGAAATATTTGTCACTAATTATTATCTATACAGTTTTCAGACAACTGCTTACGTCTAATCTGGCCTTGTTTATGGATTATTTTGACAATAAAGATATTGTTAAAATAATTCTTGCAGGAACTCCTATAATTGCTGTTTATTTATTATTTCAGATGTTTTTTAAAGAGTCAAATTCAACAAGGGAAAAAGTTAGTAACGATATTGAAGCAAAAAACAAATATAAAATTCATATTTTCTCTTTGGGTCTTATTTTACTTTTTAACCTCGCATATTTTTCACCTCAGCTAATAGATTATAAAGTAAAAGCTCATGATGCGATTTCTTCTACTGCTTGGACTAAATTACCAGCAGATTACACTAAGAAGACTGGTGAGCCATCCCAGTGGAACTCGTCTATGTTTAGCGGAATGCCTTGGGGCTTACTTTCTAATGGAATCGAATATAATTATGCACGAAAGTTGAATGATGTTTCTCACTCTTTTTTTTCTTACCCTGCGGGATACATGATAAAAGCCGGTCTTCTTACCTACCTTGCTCTCATTTTACTTGGAGTTTCTCCTTGGCTGAGTGTTATCCTAGCTTTAGCTTTTTCCTACAACGTAAACTATGTCGTACTCATTGAAGCAGGTCATGCTAACAAACTAGAGGTACTAGCGGGGTTCCCCCTTCTTATTTCTGGACTCATTTTGGCCTTTAGAGGCAAATCACTGCTTGGGTTTGTAATTGTAAGTTTGTCGGTCTCTATTGCTTTTGTTAGGAATCACCCACAGATGGTATACTATCTCTTTATTTTACTGTTTGTATTTGCTCTGGTGTATTTTATTTACTCAATCAAAAACAAACAGCCGCTTCATTTCTTGAAATCGAGTGCAGTAATTCTTGCTGCTGTCGCCTTGGGTGCTGCATCTAACATTAGCCAAATTATGTCATCAAAAGATTTTTCGGATGACACCATGAGAGGAAAACCAATTCTAGAATCGAACACTGAAACCGCCAACACAAGTAGCAGTGTAAGTGGATTGAATTGGGAATACGCTATGGGATGGAGTTTTGCTAAAGAAGACGTGTTTAGCATCCTGATTCCAAGAGCAGTAGGAGGCTCTTCCAAAGAAGAAATTGGAAAAGCAGAACCAGGAAAACAAACTTTGGCCAATGCTTTGAAAGGAGATGGAAGGTTCAAACCCAAAAAGGATGGAAACTATATATTTGGAATATACTTCGGAGGAATGGGATCAACTGGAGGCTCTGCCTATCTGGGTGCTGCAGTGTTATTCTTATTTCTTTTTTCCATGTTCTTATTAAACTGGAGAAATAGACTTGCTTTTGGTTTTGTGGCAATCACATTAATAGCCCTCTCGCTTGGAAAAAACTTCGAAGCACTCAACTTATTTTTATTCGAAAACCTACCGTTTTTTAACAAATTTAGAGCGCCTAGTTCAATCATCAATATTTTACCCGCTTTCTTGGTTATTGCCATAGGAATTGGTCTGAATAAATTCTTAAAGGAGGAGAATAAAGCAAAATACATGAAACCGGTACTGATAAGCGCTGGAATTACTGCCGGAATCAGTATCCTATATTACATGTATGCCATGAATGGATACGACAAAATCAATGAAGGACAACCCATGATTGTAGAAGCCCGCAAATCTTTATTGGGAGAAGATGTCATGCGTTCTGTTTTCATTGTTGCTTTAGCTTGTTTGGCCTTTTACTTGTATATCAAAAATAAGATTAAAGCAAACTTCCTAATGATTGGAATCGCTGCCTTAGTTCTTGTAGATTTGGTTCTGGTAGGAAAAAGATACCTTGATGCTGATAGTTTCGTCAATGCATCTACTTACCAAAGTGAATTTAATCCTCGTCCAGTAGATCAACAAATTTTCTCTTTAGAACCAAACGGAAGAGCCTATTACAGGGTATTTGACCAATCTATTCCAACTTTCAATGATGCGCAAACTTCTTACCACCACAACACAATTGGAGGGTACCACGCGGCTAAACTGCAGAGATATCAAGATTTAATTGATTTCCAAATTGCCAAAGGAAACATGCAAGTTTTGAATATGCTTAATACAAAGTACTTTATCAATCAGCAACAACAATTGCAAATAAACAACCAGGCAAATGGAGTAGCGTGGTTCATCAAAGAATTAACTGAGGTAAACACTCCTATGGAAGAAATAAGAGGACTTGACACCTTGAACACAAGGGAAAGAGCTGTAATTCTTTCTACCGAGTTTAATAAAGAAAATTATGACCAAGTAGGTGACGGAACTGGTTCGATTTCTCTCGATAGCTATTTGCCCAATAATTTAGTGTACTCTGCTACCAATACTTCCGATCAATTTGCCGTATTCTCAGAAATTTGGTATGGACGAAATGACAGTTGGAGAGCATACATAGATGGAGTTGAAACAAAAATAGTGAGGGTAAATTACGCACTCAGAGGACTTGAAGTGCCTGCCAATGCCAAACGAATTGAATTTGTTTTGGATCCTCCAGCGAAATATGCCGCAGTTTCAGGATTTACTTCCGGATTTTTACTATTTATGTTAGTGCTACTTTTAGTACTCCCAAAAAAGTACAAGGAGAAGTTAAATTTTGTACCGAAACAAATCAGTTAACCTCAACCTTTTCCCGAGCGCTGCTCGATAGGCTTTAGCCCATTTTCTTGATTGAAACAAGTATCTCACAGCATATAAAAACGTGGAGGGATACCATTTTTTAATCCTTTTCCCTTTGAAAGTTGAATTATTCAAGCCTTTGTATTCAAAGTATTTTGTTTTGATTCCGTAAGTTGAAAAATAGTAACCATAAGGCAAACAGGCCTCTTGAGATTTTGGCGATAAGTTTTCAGTTGATATTAAGCTATATAATTCTTCGAACGATTGAGGTTTGTAACATGTATCTTTTATGTAGTAATAAAAAGATTTACCGAGTAGTATCGAAGCCTTTCCCCAATAGGTTGCTTCTATACCGGAAGTAGATCCAAATACAATGGACTTATCACAGGCCATCATAATTGCATAGGTATCTATTAGTTCATTTGGCCCAATCACTGTTAAATTTGGAAAATCAAACTTTTCAATTTCACGCATTTGAACATTATCAACCTTCCCTAAATTTGGATGAACCCTCAGATAAAAATGAGTTTCAGAGTTATTGGCAAAATGCAATATTATCTTTTCAATGGCCTCATTCTGAGTATCAAATAATTCAGTATAGAACTCCTCAATCACTTTCATCTCATCCTCAGAGGAATTCAATATCAAAACGTTGTTCTTATTGGAATCAAAATTTGAAGGCAAAGCATTTAACTCTTGATTTTTAGTAAAAGAAATCTCAATTGAATCATCGCGGTATCTTTTCTTTTTAAACCATTCATGAGCTATTGTATTTTTGTCGATATTTTTCAGTTCTTTACCCCATAACTCCAACATACTTTTATGACGATATCTAATACTATGTGGTAAACTATTTTCAAACAATTCATAAGTTCCCTTGGCTCCAGATTCAAGAGAAACAAAATCTAAATCAATCGATCTACAATACTCTAGGAGAGGATATATCTCAGAAAACCTACCGTTGAACAAAACTACTTTTGCTGGATTTTCTTGTCCTATAATTTTTTGAAAATTATACAATACATTAATTGACTTTTTACATTCCAATTCAATTATATCTCCATATTTTCTTGAAGTAACATGATAGTCTCGGTAGTAAGAAATAATTGAAGAGGCTACACCTCTACCAATATTAATTCCTTCGAATTTAAAATCCAAGAGCTCTTCCAGACTATTAAAAAAAGGTAGTTCAAACTCAAAATCATATTCCTTTAAAGATAAAATGTCCTTTTTAGAAATACCGATTTCTTTCAACAATTGATGCGACCTACTTTGACAAGAGGCACACGCCATCGAATTGTGAAGTGGATTAAAATAACAATTTTCGAGCACACCGTTGCACATGACAACCTTCACCTCAACCTTTTTGTGTTGAATCGTTTGAAGATACTCAGCAGTAAGGCCTATTTGGCGCGAACTTAAGCCTGTATTAGAGTAAACTAAATGCTTTGTCAATATTCTAAGTTTTTACTATGAAAATAATTTAATCTATTCACAATATTATCAATTTGCTCTTCATAAGTTATGGAATTAATTTCAAAATTTGTTTGCCAATTAGCTGTTTGAATGAGCCACTTCTGTTCATGATAGAAAGCAATATATCTCAATATTTCTATTTTAATATCCTTGGCGTCCATTTTCCTTAACTCGGCTATCGCATTTTTGCATGAGTCAACATTTGATATTTTTCGGGCAGCTCTGCATGCCATGTAATATGTATCGCCAAAAACAAGAGCAGGAATACTCTTTGTCATTGCTTCCCAACCCAACGTACCTGTTAAAGTCGCAACCATTTGAGAGTTTTGTATCAGGTTTTCTGAATTGATTTCCAACGGAACGATTTCTACATTCTTTAATTCTTCTAAACAATCATAGAACAACTTATCTCTGTAATGTCTATTTGGAACTTTCCTGACGTTAAATTGATTCGGATGCTCCTTCACATATACCTTCCAGCCTTCTGGAACACTATCTGACAAAACCTTAACCATCATTAATTGGTTGTCAAATTCACCTCCCATGGGTTGGCTGGTTTTTTCTGGCTGCATGTGCAATCCAACAAAAACATAGTTACTACTCAGTGAAATGTCTTTATTGGCAATATTATTATAATGAATATTTAGTTTAATCAATTTCCACAATTGTTTATTTAAAATAATCCGGTATCTCAATCTATTATTTATACCGTTCAATGAAGAAAAATGAAGCACTTCTTTTTTGAAAAGATACGGAAAAAAACCCATTATCAAATTCTTAATTGCCTTATCCAAATACCTCAAATAAAGAGTTGAAGTAGAAAAAAAACTTTGTTTTACAATCGCTTTGGTCTCTTTCGATTTATAGTTCTTTAAAATCTCTGACCCCTCAAAAACAGCACTTTTTAGGTCTTCTGGCAACAAATCTAGCAACTCTTTTTCATCTTTATTATTTTTAAAATCTTCAGGAATTGCAGGCCATTCATCTTGATTTAGTAGTACTGAATAGTTAGTTAAAAAATGATACTCAAGCTTTAATAATTTGATTCCTTTTGCCTTACATAACTCATACATAATGTGAGAAAAAAAGCCATGCGGGGTATCAAAAACAACTACCCCTTCAATATTATGTTTCTCTAGGATGTAACTAAAATAATTCAGCAACAAAAGGTAAATCCTTCTTCTAGAAAATGCTGAAGTAGGAATTAAGGCCGCACGATCCATGAGCCGCATAGCCATACTTTCGATATGCTTAAAGTCAATAATTTCTCTTTCAGTAATCACCCAAGGAATGTTTACAAATCGTGTGTAGCTTTTTGGAAATATAAAATCATTGATAGTTGTAAACTCACCGTCCTTATTCTTTTGTTTTAGTTCATCCACCCAGTTTTGGCACTTGTTGATATCGCCATGAAAATTACCTGCTACCGCTGTATTCATGAAAGAAATACTTGTTCCAGTCCTTTCTAGGAATTTTGATATTATTTCAAGGTGAAATTCTTGAGCTATGTCTAAAAAAGCATAATTTGTCATGGTAATATTCTATAAATAGCTTTTAATTTTGTCTTTCACTTTTTGAGTGAATGTCCTATTATTGAAGAATTGAAATTTTTTCTCATTCAACAATGCAACTTGATTTGTAAAGTTCGAAAAAATTCGGGGGTTGGTTTCAGCCAATTTTTCAACTTCGGGTTCGAGATTTTCAAAACCAAATGAGTAACCCGAGTGAAAATAAAGTGAATTGCAATATTCTAACTGTAAAAGTAACCTACTATCCTCTACCACAGGAGTTCCTTTATGCAAACCAAATGTGTCTTCTATAATTACGCTTCCTCTTTTTCCTGTGAAGGTCAAAATATTATCTACCCCAAAAATCTCAGCCACCTTGTTATCTTCCACTCTATTGCTTGGCTTGTAATCTTCACCCAATTTACTTTGAGCAATTTTAGAAGTGCCCTGCACATATTGATGAGGACCATTATTATCATTCACGTCTGTGAGATAAATAAACACTTTTACAAACTTTAAATACTCCGTATCTTGATGAAACAATTGTGCATTTGTACTTAAATTAGATCTGTGAGTTGAGTTTGCGACACTCCACCAACAATTGGTTTGACACAAAATTGGCTCTGATCCTAAAAACGAACCAACTAGGTTCAATAAGTTTTCATCAAAAGCTATTTTTTGCACCTCTTCAATACTCAAAATATCTTGCTGATTGGTAGCCCAAGCTGTATTTCCATTTATTTTACCAACTGTATCCTTGGAAATACCTTTTATTTTTTTTGTGGATTTTTTAGTGTGAAAAGTAACCGATTCAATGCCATTTACTAAATGGTCACAAACTTCAGCGCTCAATAATGAGTCAAAGACGTGAAACCCCTTAGTTTCTAAATTAATTCTCACCCCTTCTATCTCTGATGAATTCATTGGGAAGATTTCATAAAAAGGGGAATGAATCTCCTTTTTAGGATTTAAGATTGATATCATATTAGACAAGTGAATTCTTTCCTCAGTAGAAATGGACATGTTAAAATGAACTTTTCTCTTGTTGTGGTCTATTGTCAGATAGTCTTTTGAAACCTCAGTTTCTAGAATATCCTCGAAAATCTCAATAATTTTTGAACCCAACTTATTCTCGTCAATATAGCGCGATAAACTTTCGCTTTTTCGTGCATTGACTAATGAACTCTTTTTCCAACTCATCTTTATCGTATTTTGTAGAGTTAAAGATAATTAAAATTAAAAAAACAGATGTATTAATAAGAATATACTTCCTTCATGATAGCCCTCGCGACATGAGGTCTGTAATGACTCTTTTCATAAAAATTACCCAGAGGTGTTGTCCATTCATTCACACCAGAGTAATCAAATACTTTGTTATTTTTAAAAAGAGAGTCAATTGTTTCTTTGTAAGTAGAATTCAGTTTAATTTGATCATACATAGGCGATACTACGATTCGATAGTCTGTTGTATGTTCTTCTAAGATATTTTTGATACGACTCAGTAAAAGTATCGATTTATGACTAATCTGACTTGTGTCTTTCTTAAGTTCTTTTCTATCATAAAAGATACCTGACTCAATTGTCTTGCGATAATAGCGAATAGAATCCTCTTTTATTTCTTTTTCTTTCCCATAAAAAACATCCATATTTTCAGAATTTACAATGTTAGGATATTTAGTATTGGCGATATATTGTCCCATATATGACCTGTGATTTCGGAAGAAGTAATAATCAAAATATGAAGTGACAAATTTTGGATTTATGGAAGCTGACAAAAAAGGACTATAAAAGTCAAGTTTTGAGTTATCAGAAATAGCTGGATGTGAAATTGTTAAAGAGGAGTTTCTAGTTTTAAAATCTGTTTGGGTAAGCAAACCGATGTCAAATATGAGTAGTACATTTTTTAATTGAAACTCATTTTTCTGGAGATACTCCAGTTTCTCAACAATTCCAATTAGAGCCTCATTGGCTGCATCAAAATGGAAGGTAACAGATGAATCCGGTAAGTAATTTTTCCAATCCTCACATTTAAATGCCTGGGACCTTGAACTACCAAAAATAAATGAATCAGGCTGGAGTATTTCAGCTTTGTTCTCAAGTGTCTTTAGACAAACATATTCTCGATTCAATGACACAAATAAATCATCCGAATAGTATTCCTCATAATCGAAAAATACTTTGAAAAAATCCATATAAATTATCCCTGTTAATGCCAGGATACATGGTAAAATAAACAAACATATTTTCTTTAAAAATTTCCTCATGATTTAAAATTGAAAATAAATAAACTGTTGTTCCTGACCAGCATAAGAGATTATCGCTATGATAAGTGAATAATAAACAACATGACGCACAGGCTTTTTCCACTTATATTCGAGTCTCGAGAGAGCAAACTCTTCCTTTCTGGCGATCCACTCAAACAAAATAAAAACAAGCACCAAAGGGATAAAATAAAACGCCTTATGCCTCATTGGAAAATCAGGAATCGAAAACAAAGTCTTTGAGCCAATTTCAAATATAATACCCATAGCATGAGTCATCGAATCTGCTCTAAAAAAGATCCAAGCAATTACAGTTAAGCCAAAAGTGGAAAGGATTTGGATGAATTCTTTGAATGTGGGCAACACTCTGTTCTCGGCAACAACATTCAGGTTACTTCGGTTGTTTCCTCTCAGAAGCAAAGGAAGAAAGTAGATTGCATTTAAGGCTCCCCAAACTATAAATGTCCAATTGGCTCCATGCCAAAACCCACTAACGATGAAGATGATAAATGTATTTCTAACTTTGGTCCAAAGCCCTCCTCTGCTCCCTCCTAACGGAATATACAAATAATCACGAAACCAAGTAGAAAGCGAAATATGCCACCTTCTCCAAAACTCAGCAATGTCTCGAGAAAAATAAGGAAAGGCAAAGTTTTTCATTAGATTAAAACCAAACAAACGCGCAGTACCAATTGCAATATCTGAGTATCCAGAAAAATCTCCATAAATTTGAAAAGTAAAAAATACAGCTCCAATTACCAGGCTACTTCCCGATAAATCATCAGATCCGTTGAAAATAATATTGGCATATTCGGCACAATTATCTGCAATCACAACTTTTTTAAATAATCCCCAAAGAATTTGCCGCAGTCCTTCTATGGCTAGCGTATAATCGAAAACTCTTTTTTTATAAAACTGAGGAAGCAAATTTGTTGCCCGTTCAATAGGACCTGCCACAAGCTGAGGAAAGAAACTAACAAAGGCAGTAAATGCTACAAAATCTTTTGTGGGAGCCAATTTCTTTCGATACACGTCTATCGTGTAACTCATAGTTTGGAACGTATAGAAACTGATACCGACCGGTAGTATAATATTTAATGAATTAACCTTGATCTCTTGTCCAAATAGCGAGAAAGCTGAGATGAAATTATCCAAAAAGAAGTTATAGTATTTGAAAAAACCAAGAAAACCCAAGTTTACAAGAATACTAATCCAAAGAAAAAGTTTTCGTTTCAACTTGTCATTCTCTTTCAGGAGTAACCTGCCAATTGTATAATCTACTAGGGTACTAAATAATATAAGTGATAAGAACCTCCAATCCCACCATCCATAAAAAACATAACTCGATAAAGCAATGAGCGCATTTTGAGCTTTTAATTTACCCTTAAAAACAAACCAATACAACAAGAACACAATAGGCAAAAATATCGCAAAATCTATTGAGTTAAACAACATGGCTTTATTTATTAATTAATTCAAAAGAAAGAGGTGTTCCTCTTTCAATGTCCTGACTGAATTTTTTACCCAATAATTCTTTCAAATACTTAGGATGCATTCCAAAACCTGGACGAATACTTCTTACATTTTCTTCTGTCAAGACCTCTCCCTGTCTCACATCCGCAACAACAAATAAAGACCTAGAAAACTGACGACTTTTCTTTTTCTTTTCCGTCATTTCATAATCTACTTCTCCCATCATTTCTTCGGCCTTTCTTACAGCAGTTACCATTTCGGTAAATTCTTTTTCATCTAAAGAGAAATGAGCATCAGGGCCTCCAATACTTTTATCCAAAATGAAATGTTTTTCGATCACAGTAGCTCCCAAAACAACAGCCACAACAGGACCTTCAATTCCCATGGTATGATCAGACAATCCCGCTTTTACTCCAAATCTTCCTTTAATATCAGGAATAGTAAGCAGGTTGGCGTCTTTTGGGTCTGCTGGATAAGCAGAAGTACATTTCAAAATAGTGATATCATGATTCCCTACTTTTTTACAGGTCTCAATTGCCAATTCTATGTCGCTTATTTCGGCAATACCAGTAGATATAATCATTGGTTTGCCTTTACTTGCGGCATATTCAATAAGTGGAATATCTTGAATCTCGAAAGAAGCTATTTTATAAATTGGCGAGTCTAATTCTTCCAAAAAATCAACTGCTGTTTTATCAAAAGGAGATGAAAAACAAACTAGCCCGACTTCTTTAGCAACTTTGTATATTTCTTTATGCCATTCCCATGGTGTAAATGCTCTCTCATACAAATTGTACAAATATTCACCGTCCCAAGCCGTTCCATGATTTATTTGAAAGTGTTCATTTTTACAATCAATAGTGAGTGTATCAGCGGTGTAAGTTTGGAGTTTAATAGCGTCAGCTCCTGCTCTTTTTGCCGCACGTATAGTTTCTAATGCCACTTTAATATCTCCATTATGATTTGCTGACAACTCAGCTATAATAAATGTTTTTTTTGTCATAATCTCGTAAATTTATCTCCGTCCTCTACTTTTATCGCTTCTCTCAAATCCTTAATTTCCAGTGCTCCATTACTAGTTTTTACAATAATTTCTGGGAATGATTTTAATACAGTTCCATTTTCTATTTCAAAATTAAAACCATTGTCAACTTCCTCTACTCTATCTATAATAACTTTTGTTCCTTTGAGGTAAGTAAAAGCTCCAGGATAAGGATCTGCTTGAGCCCTTACCCAATTTCTTATTCTTTCTTTTTGCCAATTCCAATCAATTTCTCCATCGTCTGGAGTTCTTTTTCCGAAGTACGTTGCAAAATTATTATTTTGCTTTGTCAATACTAATTTTCCCGACATTGCTTTATCTAAAACATCCTTTACCAAATTGTAATATTCCAATTTATATTTATTCAACAAATCGTTTCCGGTATCAGATTCTTCAATTTGAACAGCAATTTGAGATATAACATCCCCTGTATCACAACCTTCATCAATCAAATGAGCCGTAATTCCTGTCACCTTTTCATTATTAATTATAGCCCAAACGTGGGGTGTTCTGCCTCTATATTTTGGTAAAAGCGAGCCGTGAATATTGAATGTGAATTGAGTAGAATGATGAATAATATCAGACTCTATCAAGAACAAATAGTTGATAGAAGCAATTACATCCACCGAAATGTCTTTTATAAACTCAAATCCCTTTCCATTTCTTGGATTCCCTTTGAAACAAGGAATATCCCTCTCTCTGCAGAGATTAATAATCCCATCTGATTTACTATCTGTAAGTACAAAACCTATCTCGTTATGAGGAATTATTTTTTCGAGGGTATCCAATCCTAAATTCCCACTTGTAAGTATTCCCAATTTCATAATTATGAGTTTAGTTTTGAATGAATAATTACATCTAAAAATTGCCCGTTGAAATAGCAATGCTCTTTTAAAATTGCATCTTCAAAATAATTGGATTTTTTTAAGGAACTGTACAAATGGGGTCTTAAATCGAAAGCATAAACAAACAATTTATGCAACTTCAAAGTCCCAAAGCCAAGACTTTCAATTAATCCCAAATAATTCGACCAATGTAAATCAAATTCAACCAATTCTAGCTCAGTTTTCATAATAAAAGAAATTTCAGCATTTCTATCTACCCAATTAATGTGAACTAATCCACCATATCCAATGCAAACATCATCTTTTAAATAAGAAAAAAGAATTTGACTAGGCTGTTCTTCTATAAATAACTTAGTAACCACATTTTTAAAATAGTTATCCTGAGAAAACTCAGTTAGAGGTTCTGCCTGACGCAAATGATACAATTGTTCATTTCGCCATTTCATAATCTCTATCCGATCTTCGTATCGAATTGGGACAATTTTGTATTCTCCTAACTCAAATTTATTTTGGGTCAGGCAATTATATGTCGTAGGAAAAATCATTTCGACAATTTATATTTAAGTTCTGCCAATTTCCAATCTGTCTCAGTATCAATGTCCTGAGCTTCTAACTCAGAAATAACTAAACCACCAGTATTTGAGGTCAATAGTTTTCGGCTTTTCATCACGGCTTTTGTACGGCACCAGTAAAATTGTCCTGCATCATGAAATCGCTCTTCTAAATCTTGGGAGCGAGTAGTTAAATGCTCTTCCTGTATCATGGTTATTTTTCCTTCTGACTCGCTCAAAGCTCTTTGAATAGGGAAGCTAAACGCTAGTATAGGAAAAACCGTATCAAATCTGTTTTCAGTTAATAATTTTACTCCATAATTCAATGTTAGTCCATTCACAAAAGGAGCGCAAGAATAGAGACAACAGAGATTGTCGAATTCCATGCCATTAGCCTTGTAAGCATTAATAACCTCCTCTATCACATCAAAAGTGGTAGCAAAATCGTCTGAATTTTTTTCGGATCTCAAAAAAGGAACTTTCGCCCCATATTGCTCTGCGATTTTGGCTATTTCGTTGTCATCGGTTGAAACCATAATTTCATCAAACAAACCTGAATCAAGCGCAGCTTGTATAGAATAAGCGATAATGGGTTTACCCAAAAATGGCTTAATGTTTTTTCGAGGAATTCGTTTGCTCCCTCCACGTGCTGGTATGATACAAATATTACCCATTTACAAAGTTTAATACCTGTTCAATGACAAATTTTTGTTCCACATCACTCAAAGTTGGATACATAGGTAGACTAATACAATGAGCGTAATATTTTTCGGCATTTACCAAACCTGCTCCCTGATACCCAATCTCTTTGTAATATGGCAAAGTATGAACAGGAACATAGTGTATTTGGGCCAAAACTCCTTTTGAATGAAGGAATTCATACAATTCCTTTCGATTTTCAACCTCTATAATGAACAAGTGGTGAGCGTTGTGAGCTTGCTCTGGCAACGATTGAAATTTTATTTTTCCTGCGAATGCTGATTTATACACTGCAGCTATTTCATTTCTCCGCTCTACCCCTTTTTCATTCTTTGCAAGCTGAGTAATCCCCAGAGCTGATTGAAAATCTGTCAACCGGTAATTAAATCCTAACTCGATCATTTCATAATACCAACCGCCATGTTTTTCCGCCATATTTTCTTTAGTGATTCCATGAGTTCTCAATAGCATGAGTTTGTCAAACAACTCTTTTGAGTTGGTAGTTAGCATACCTCCTTCTCCACAAGCAATGTGTTTAACTGGATGGAAAGAAAAAACACCGATATCAGCATAATTTCCATTCCCACAGAAGTTCTTTTCTCCTTTGCTGTCTTCAAAATAACCTCCCGGAGCATGACAAGCATCTTCGATTATCCACAAATCATGTAAGTCAGCCAATTCTCTGAACACTTCCATGTCTAAAGGCAAACCCGCAAAGTCAACAGGAATAATTCCTTTAAAAAATCCTTTTGGTTTCGTTTCGATAAGGTTTTTGACCGAGTTTATATCCAAAACGTAAGTGTCTGGATCAATATCAGCGAACCAAACCTCAGCTCCTGCATAGCGAACACAATTTGCCGAGGCAGCAAAAGTAATAGGAGTCGTTATAACTCTATCTCCCTTTGTTAGTCCCAGAGCCAACACAGACAGGTGAAGTCCTGAAGTTGCATTATTTACAGCAACAGCATAGCTCGACCCTACATATTTGCAAAATTCTTCTTCAAACTCTCTCACTTTCGGACCTTGAGTTAAGTAATCGGATTGAAGCGTAGAAACTACTGCATCAATATCTATTTGATCAATATTTTGTCTTCCGTAAGGTATCTTTTTCATTAGGCTTCAAATGTTGAGTCAACGTGCTCTTTGATTAACTTTTTTAGTGAATCTACTGTTTCCCATTCTTCGTTCTCCCCTGAATTATAGGTAAATCCTTCTGCGACTTTTTTAGCATTCGATTCTTTTACAAATTCATCTAATTTCCACCTCGTCACGCTGGGTAGAATTGTATAATACTTTCCTAAATCGTAAGTATAAAAAGAGTCTGATGCCGTAATCATTTCTTCGTGTAGTTTTTCACCTGGACGAATCCCTACTACTTTGTGTTCAATATTGGGAGCAATTGCATCCGCAACATCAGTAATCTTATACGATGGGATTTTAGGAATAAATATTTCTCCACCCCAAGAATTGCCAAGTGCATGTAACACCATATCAACACCGCCATCTAAGGATATATTGAAACGAGTCATTTTTGGATCAGTAATAGGCAAAAATCCTTCTTCCTTTTTCTTGATAAAAAATGGAATTACAGAACCATTTGACCCCATAACATTTCCATACCTCACAACTGAAAATCGTATGTCATTATTCCCACTGATGTTATTTGCAGCTACAAATAACTTGTCAGAAGTAAGCTTTGTAGCTCCATACAAATTAATTGGCGCGCATGCTTTATCAGTAGACAAAGCCACTACATCTGTAACACCAGATTCAAGACAAGCATAAATTACATTCTCAGCTCCATTCACATTGGTTTTGATGCATTCTGACGGATTATACTCTGCCAAATGAACGTGTTTCATCGCAGCAGCGTGTATGACATAGTCAATCCCCTTCATTGCCCTCACCAATCTTTCCTTATCCCTTACATCTCCAATAAAAAAACGAATAGACTTGTATTTATCCGCAGGATATTCTTGCGCCATTTGGAATTGCTTTTGCTCATCCCTTGAGAAGATCACCAAACGTTTTACATTGGGATACTGCTCATAAATTCTTTTGGTTAAGGCTTTACCAAGCGAACCAGTTCCGCCTGTGATTAAAATTGATTTATTATTTAAGTCCAACATTTATTTGTAATTTATCTAGCAAATATACAAATAGCATAGATAAATTTCGGCAAAATATTGTAATATTGTGATTCAAAGAAATATTCATGGGAGTTATCCAAAGACAAGGTTTTAAGAGTAGTATCATCAATTACTTCTCTACGTTTCTCGGTTTTTTTGCAACCATTTATATTTATCCTTTAGACTTTAGTGCGAAAGGTATCATTGAGTATTTGACCAACTTTGCTATTCTTTTTGCTCCCTACGCTCAATTGGGTCTTTTTTCAATTTATTTTAAATACCACCCAAAATTCATTGACAACCTTGGAGGGTTTCAAAAATGGGTTCTAAAAAGAGTTACTTTCCAGGTCATTATTTTTGTTAGTTTTTACCTTCTATTGAGATTACCACTATCTGATTTATT
>JAHEIE010000084.1:3918-12328 GCA_024639505.1 Crocinitomicaceae bacterium | reverse complement strand
ATTGAATTTCTAATTCTTGAAACTCAATTTCTTTTGACAACGAATCAAACTCTCTGTTATTTCTAACATTTCCTTGTTGTTCTTTGTATTTCTGGATGATTTCATTCGCATCCACCATCATGTTCTTTCTGTCAGAAACTTTTGTATCCAATTCAGCAATCTCTGCTTCAATGTTCTCTTTTCTTATTGTAAGTCCAGCTATTTCATCTTCTAAATCTTGAACTTCCAAAGGTAATTCTCCTCTGATTGTTCTGATTTTATCAATATTCGAGTCGATTAATTGAAGTGTATAAATTGATCTCAATTTATCTTCAACTGTTTGAATTTTTTTTGCCATATCTTTTAACGTGATGTTTTTCGAACTGCAAATGTACACAATTCTTCTTTATTATAACAGAGAATCACAATTCATTTTAGTCCAAAATCATTATGAAACTATACATTTCTATCCATTAATTTGTAAAAATTTAAAAAACAATCATTGGATTTTAAGCAATATAATCAGTACATTTACCTCTGGCTTGATACCAAAATCAAGCCTTTGACACAATAAAATAATGATAATTAATAAATTACAAACCACTTTAGCATTCATTCTATTAGCTGGATTTACACTTTCGCAAGGGACAGTTGATCGAGATAAATTTTGTTCACACGACCAAGATTTGTACGATCGATATCAGACAGACGCAAATTTTGCTCGAGAAGTAGATTCGGTGGAGCAGGTTCAAAATGCTCACTTAGCTTCTTACAAAGAAAGCTCAAATAGAGCAGGAACTATTTATTACATTCCAGTTGTGTACCATGTGTTGCACGAAGGTGGAGCCGAAAATATTTCTGACGCTCAAATTAAAAGCGATTTAAAAGATTTGAATGACACTTACAGAAAAAGAAACGCAAATGTAGGCGCTGTAAATCCAGCATTTTCTGGAATTTCTGCTGATGTTGAAATTGAATTTAGATTGGCACAAAAGAAAAATGATGGTTCATGTTTTAGTGGAATTACAAGAACTTATTCAGCGACAACAAACACTGGAGGAAACGGTGCAGCAGATGCGGTTAAACTAGAACATGGAGATTTTCCTGGCAATAAATACATGAATATATATGTAGCTAAAAATATTGGTGGAGCTGCTGGCTACACATACCGACCAGGCCCACCATTCTATGCGGATATGAGAAATGGGATTCACGTTCTCCATACCTATGTTGGAACAATTGGTACGTCCACTCAAACTGGTTATAACACAACTATTTCTCACGAGGCAGGCCATTGGCTAAATTTAGCTCACCTTTGGGGAAATTCAAATAATCCTGGATTATCTTCTAATTGTTCTGGCGATGACGGGGTGTCAGATACGCCAAACAGTATTGGATGGACGTCATGTAACACTTCAGGAGTATCTTGTGGAACATTGGACAATGTAGAAAACGTAATGGAATATTCATATTGTTCTAAAATGTTTACGAACGGACAAAAAACAAGAATGAGAGCTGCTGTAACCTCTGGTACAGGAGGAAGAAATAATTTGATTACCGCTTCGAACCATACAGCTACTGGAATCTTCGATGATATTTTGTGCAGAGCAGATTTTGAAGCTGAAGGTGAATCAGTTTGTGAAAACAAACCTATCCAGTTTTACGACAATTCGTATCACAATGCTACCTCTTGGAATTGGAGCTTTCCGGGAGGAACGCCTTCTACATCCAACCAACAAAATCCTATTGTAACCTACAACAATCCTGGCAGACACAATGTCTCTCTTATAGTGACAAATGCCAGCGGAACAATTTCGATAACAAAAACTCAATATATGAGAGTATTACCAGATTGGGGTTTAGCTATGCCATTTACCGAAGGATTTGAAATCACAGAGTCGCAATTTGAAGACAGCTGGGAGACAATCGCTGATGATACAAACTCTTGGTCTTTGAACTCGGCTAACTTTAGTGGTTCCAATAGCGCAATGCTGAGAAACTATACTATTAGTGACGGTCAAGAAAGTGAAATTGTAAGCCCTTCATTAAATCTAACAGGGAATACAGCTGTAAACATTTCTTTTAAGTATGCCTACGCAAGAAAAACTACCTCAACTGGAGAATCTGTTCAGTTTTTAATATCAAATAACTGTGGCGAAAGCTGGGTAATTGCAAGAGGATTGAATCCTACTACTGCTGCAACTAACTCAGAATTCTTTCCAACATCTAACCAATGGGGAGCACAAAACATTACTATTAATAACTCATTTTACTCTTCAAACTTTAGGTTTAAGATTAAAGTATCAAACGGAAACGGAAATAACTTTTTCATTGACGACATCAACATCAATACAACTGTTGGAATTGAAAAAGTAGAAGGACTAACAGACTTGAATTTATATCCAAACCCGATGAACAACAACGCTACTGTTTCTTTGAATTTGAGTAAAGAAAGTGAAGTTAGCGTTTCACTTCTAAACACACTGGGTCAAACTGTTCGAACGATTGCTTCAGAAGTTAACTTGAATCAAGGTGAACACAACATGAATATTGAGAAAGGAAATCTTGTTCCTGGAATCTACTTTTTATCAGTAAACCTGAATGGAAATAGAAAAATAGAAAAATTGATTATTCAATAAATTTTATTCATTTTGAATAATAAAAAGACCGATTGGAATTTCAATCGGTCTTTTTTATTTCAGCTCATCAAGCTTTAAAAGATGTCCTAATTTAATTTTTGTATGAGTAGTCGATTACATTCATATCATTTATTAAACTCTTAAAAAAATGAGACACTAAACCTTGCCAAAAAAAAGGCCCTTGAAACAAGGACCTTTTTGTTAGATCATATTAGTTGAATTTTAGAATTTGTAACTAAATCCAATGTTCAATACTTCTTTGAATTGAGCTCTTCTTCCTGTGAAAGAAATTTCGTTTCCACTATCATCCGTTGCAGTTAATGGAAGTAAAATATCGTGATCATAAATTAATGTTGTAGAAATACTTGCTGAAATGTATTTGTTAATCTTCATACTGATAAGTACATCCCACAACACATCAATATTTTGAGGACTTTCGATATAATTAGAAAACAATGTCAATTGGGTTTTCAAGTTTACATTTTTCATCACATCCTTTTGGTATTTTGCCATAAATAGTCCCCCTAGCTCATTTCTCAAAGTTGAATTTGTATCTACACCATAAGCTCCAACAGCATTCAAAGCATCATCCAATACAAAAGTTCCTCTGTAAGATACAGGGGCTAAGAAAATAGATAAAGATTTGTTTGGTTTGTAATCGATCCCGATAGCACCTGTTAGATAACCTGGCGACATAATTCTGGAAATCACATTAGTATTCGTTGCATCCCCGAAACCAGGTGCAAATTGAGATCTAAAGTTTAACAAACCACCATAATAAAGTTTTTTATTCTTTTTAAATTGTTGTCCGTATTTTGAGTTCAATTCAATTCTATCGTCACTTTTTATCCAAGGACCATTGTCTTGACTGATCAAACCATAAGCTAAATCCAACGAATTATCCCAAGCTCTCTTACCTTTTTTGTAGTTAGCAAACAAACTCATTAATGAGTTTCCAGATACACTACTTTGCCCCCCTCCTTGCCAATTTGACAATGCAACTTGACCAAAATTTACTGCAAAAGTTCCTCCTTTCTTCCATCCATCCTCAGATTTTTCATCTGATTGAGCCAGTACTCCTTGATCTACATTTTTTGTTGCCTCATCAGAAGTTTGCTGTGCTATTGCAGCAGGTAAAATAGCTCCGATTAAGACAATTGAGGTAATTATTCTTTTCATTTTCTTGATTTTAGGTTTATATTAATTTTAATTGAGTTAGATAGTTTAGTTGTATCTTTAACCAAAAGATTGGGCAAAACTAATATTACAAGTTTTTACTGCTAATCTATTAACAAAAAAATAACCGACAATTTATGTCAAAAAAGACCGAAAAAAGCCTAAAAAAGGGGCTTAAAAGAAAGATTATTCATTTACTTTCTGAATCCAACAGCAAATCTTACAATTCCAAGCAAGTTGCCAAAGCATTGGGTTTTCATCAACCGATGAAGAAAAAACTAGTTCATCAAATCATGGAAGATATGCTTCGTGACAAAGTAATTACTCCTCAGAACAATGGGTTTGTTATGGCTTCTTCCTTCTCTAGTAACGAAGGAATTATAGAATTTACATCCAAAGGAAGTGCTTATATTTTAATAGAAGGAGAAGACGACATCTACATTTCGAAAGAAAAAACAAGAAATGCACTAGATGGCGATTTGGTGAGCTACTCTCTCATAACAAACACTCGCAAGAAAAAACCTGAAGGCGCTGTAGATAGAGTTTTGAAAAGAAAGAAAACCGAATTTGTGGGAACTTTGCAAGTTTCTGAAAAATTTGCTTTTGTAATTACTGATAGCCGAAGAGTTCATGTAGATTTCTTTATCGATTTAAAACACATGAATAAAGCCAACAATGGCGATAAAGTAATTGTAGAATTGATGAACTGGCCAGAAAAGCTAAATTCACCTTTTGGAAAAATCACAAAAATACTAGGGAAATCAGGCGAAACCAATACCGAAATGAATGCAATTATGGAAGATTTTGAGCTTCCGTATGAATTTCCTGCAGAGGTATTGCAAGCAGCTGAGGATGTAGATACTACAATCTCCAAAAAAGAAATTGCAAAACGTAGAGATTTTAGAAACGTGGATACTATTACGATAGATCCGTTTGACGCTAAAGATTTTGATGACGCTATTTCATACAAAGAATTGGAAAACGGAAACCTTGAAGTAGGAGTGCACATTGCCGATGTATCTCATTATGTTGTACCAGGAACAATTATTGACAATGAAGCTGTAAACCGAGGAACCTCTGTATACTTGGTAGACAGAGTTGTTCCTATGTTGCCTGAGGTTTTGTCAAATCAAGTTTGTTCATTGAGGCCAAATGAAGAAAAATTGACTTTTTCAGCCGTGTTTGAATTGGACAAAGATGCCAAAATTAAAAGCAGTTGGTTTGGGAGGACAGTCATAAATTCCAACAGAAGATTTACCTACGAAGAAGCGCAAGAACGTATAGAAACCAAACAAGGAGATTTTCAAACAGAAATAAACAGACTGAATGATTTGGCGCAAATCATGAGAGCCGAGCGAATGAGTAAAGGTGCTTTGAACATAGAATCAACAGAGGTAAAGTTTATTGTAGAAGATGGAAAACCAGTAGGTGTTAAATTGAAAATATCGCAGGAAGCACACAAATTGGTGGAAGAATTTATGCTTTTGGCCAACAAGCATGTTTCTCGCTTTATTGGAATTCCTAAAAAAGGAGAAACAAAGTACCCAAATATTTACAGAATACACGACCAGCCAAGTGAAGAAAAAATAGCTGATTTGCATCGTTTTGTTGCCGATAATGGCTATGAAATAAAAGAAGTGAAAGACAAACCACTTTCTTTTGCACTGAATAACCTATTGACCGAAGCAAAAGAAAACAGAGAAGTAAACTTCATCGGGCCTATGGTAATTCGATCTATGGCAAAAGCAGTTTACTCTGCCGAAAATATTGGGCACTACGGTCTTTCATTTGACTATTACTCGCATTTCACTTCGCCTATTCGTAGGTATCCAGATTTGATGCTTCACCGAATTTTACAAAATTTCTTGGATAAGAAAACTCCAAATATCAGTGAGGATGAAATAGAACAGCAGTCTAAGTATTTTTCTAATCAAGAAAAAAAGGCAACTGATGCCGAAAGAGCTTCTACCAAATTTATGCAAGTTGTATTTATGGAAGACAAAGTGGGACAAGAGTTTGCAGGAACTATCTCGGGAGTTACCAGTTACGGAATATTTGTAGAAATAACCGAGAACAAATGCGAAGGTTTAATTCGAACAAACGCTATCACACAAGATAGATTCTATTTTGAGGAAGATGGGAAGAAATTGGTAGGAAAGAAGTTTGGTGACGAACTAAAAATGGGATCGAAGGTTACAATAGAAATCACGAAAGTAGATATGGTGAATAGGACTATTGATATGGAATTGATTGATTTTGATAAAATATAAAAATTTTAAAGTACTAACTGTTGTTCTTTATTGTTAGGATTTTATTAAAAGAATTAAAGTCTATTTTTTAAAATTCTCACTAATTTAAATCTGTTTAAAACCTGGGGTATTATTTTTATATTGCTTTTATAAATTTTGAAACATACCTCTTAAAGAAAATAAACCGTCATTCAGACAAAATATTATTAGAATTAATAGTATAACACTTAGTTTTTTGTATTCTTGGCAAGAAAATTTTACAAAAACAAATTATGAAACAAAAGTTTAAATATTTAAAATTCAGCTATATCATAGCCTTTTTTATTTGTCAAAACTCTCTCAGTTCATTTTCTCAATACTACCCAACCACAGCTATTAATTTAATTGACTCTCTAAGATTGGGAAAGGAAGGTGATTTATATCTTGATACATTAAATGGAAATTATAATATTGGCTTATCTAATGGAAAACTAGGTTCTCTATCAGACAAACAAGACATTGATTCAATTTCAATATCAAATGACTCACTATTCGTACACATTACTAATGGAAAAAAGGCAGGAATATCAATGGACTCTATAGCATCCAGAACAGACAAACAAGACATTGACTCGATAACAGTATCAAATGACTCATTATTCGTACACATCAGTAATGGAAAAAAGGCAGGAACACCATTAACCACTATAGTATCCAGTAATATGTCTAGTGACGAAAGAGGTCTTCGAATATTATATTGGAAAATTCCAAATACCAATCAACCCGATTTAAATAACAGACAGATTTTTGGAGAAGTCACTTCAACATCATCTACTCTATCACCTTTAAATGATTCTCTGCATCTAGCAATAGCAAATCCTTTTCCAGAAGGATATATTATTAAATTCTCTGGGACTTTGAAAGTCCAAAATTCTGGGACTTTTAATTTTCAGTGCACTTCAGATGATGGCGCAAGAATTTATTTGGATGACGAAATACTCCTCAATAGTTGGCAAAATCAAGGCACAACCTCCAAATCAATCGGACGTTGGTTGGCAAAAGGCGAACACAAAATAAGTTTTTGGTACTACCAGGACAACGGAGGAAGATTTATGCAATTCTCTTGGGGAGTAAATCCAGATGGTTATGTAAATGGAAGCACAATAAGAGGAGATCAATTTTATATAAAGTAATTTTCAGGTTTTCAAATACCAAATATATTATCCATCTCCATTTTGGTAATGGCTCTTTATTCTATCTAGTTTTGTTGCAATTATGTTCATGAGAATCTTTTTTGGAAGTAAAGACTTAACGACTTACTCGGTTTGATATTTCAATAATACTAAAAATAAGTCAGTTCAAAGTCAAAACAACATTTTGAGTATTATCCACGTTTTTAAAAAATGAAATACAATCTTTTACTCCTTCTGTTTTCTTATGCTTTTCTCGTTAAAGGTCAAGATGATTTAAAAATTGTTTTGAAACTAGACTCAAGTAAAAAAGCTGGCAACAACATCACTAGTTCGCCTTTTGATGTAAATCACAACAAAATATACATTGGTCTTTCTGACGGAAACAAAGACGGTACTTTTGGCTCTCACAACCGAGATGGAATTTATATTAAAGACTCTATCTCTTTCAAGTATAAAAAAGCAAAAGACATAAAGTACCTTAATTTCTATGGAGCGAAATTTAAAATCTACTCAATTGACCCTTTGGGTAAGAAGATAACTCTTTCTCCTACCAAAACTATCTCAGAAGACTCTGTGATGTATTTTGAATCAAAAATTCGTAATCTTCCATTTACTTATCTAGGAAAAACAAAAATGACCTATGAGTTCTTGGATTCAAACAAACTTTTACTAATTGTTAGCTGGTCTGAATTTTGTTCTCCATGTATTGAGGAGATAGATAAGCTAAAAGCTTTGCAGACAAAACATAAAGACAAACTCACAATTCTCGCTCTTTTTTCAGGAACTCAGGAAGATCTATCACGAAGAGTAAAAACTCATGATATAAATTATCAGGTTGGGTTAATTAACGATAAAATAAAAATAGATATTCAACAAGGTGGTTTTCCTTACAAAATACTAATTTCAGAAGATGGAACTGTTTTAATGAAAACAGGTCGACTTCAGTACAGAAAAAGGTTTGACGATTTTGAAGAACGGATCGAAAAGTACTAATTGCTTGCTTCCCTACTTCCTAACAAATCTTCTCACTTTTTCAGTCACCCTGAATTTATTTCAGGATCTCACAAAACATACTTAATGCTTTATCAGTTCGTAATATTTTAATGAATAAAGATGCTGAAATAAATTCAGCATGACTCAATCTAATAATTTTACATGAATCAATTATCTTTTTTCTAATAACTCCATTAATCAG
>JAHEIE010000084.1:0-3908 GCA_024639505.1 Crocinitomicaceae bacterium | reverse complement strand
TGCTTATTAAGTACAATTCTATAAAGCCCATCGCTTTTCTTTATCTCATTTATCTTTTTTCTAATAACTCAATTAATAAGTATCTTTGCAAATCGAATAAACATGCAAAGAAAATTCAATGGAATACAATCACAGTGAGATAGAAAAGAGATGGCAGAAAGAATGGGCGAAAAATAAGACATTTGCTGCACAAGAAAACTCTGAAAAACCAAAGTTTTACTCTTTGGATATGTTTCCTTATCCTTCGGGAGCTGGACTTCATGTAGGACATCCACTGGGTTACATTGCATCAGATATTTATTCGCGTTACAAAAGGCTAACAGGCTACAATGTATTGCACCCAATGGGATACGATTCATTTGGATTACCTGCCGAGCAATATGCTATTCAAACAGGGCAACACCCAGAAGTTACTACCAAAACAAATGTAGAACGATACCGTAAGCAAATGGATCAGATTGGTTTTTCATTTGATTGGGACAGAGAAGTGAGAACTTCATCGCCTGAATATTACAAATGGACTCAATGGATTTTTAAAGAAATATTTGCTTCTTGGTACAACAAATCAACCAACAAAGCCGAGAAAATTGAAACACTGATTGCTGTTTTTGAAACAGAAGGAAATGCAAACGTGAAAGCAGCTTGCGCAGAAACAGAGATGTTTACTGCCGACCAATGGAGTAAATTTACGGAGAAAGAACAAAGCGATATTTTGATGAATTACCGTTTGGCATTTTTGTCGGATACAATGGTAAACTGGTGTCCAGCACTAGGGACTGTTTTGGCAAATGACGAAATAAAGGACGGAGTTTCTGAACGTGGAGGTCATCCAGTAGTTCAAAAACTAATGAGGCAATGGAGCATGAGAATTACTGCTTATGCCGAGCGTTTGATTCAGGGATTGGATACCATTGATTGGAGTGATTCAATAAAGGAGCAACAAAGAAATTGGATAGGAAAATCGAAAGGGGCTGCCATGATCTTTGAGGTAGAAAACTCAGATAAAAAGATTGAGGTATTTACTACAAGACCTGATACCATTTTTGGAGTAAACTTTATGGTGCTTGCGCCAGAGCACGAATTGGTAGCTGAAATCACTACTCCTGAACAAAAAGAAGCGGTAGAAAATTACGTACACCAAGCTAGTTTGAAAACGGAAAGAGACAGACAAGCGGATGTGAAAAACATAACGGGTGTGAATACAGGTGCTTTTGCTATTCATCCATTTACGGGTGAAAAAGTACAGATTTGGATTGGAGATTATGTATTGGCTAGTTACGGAACTGGAGCTGTGATGGCAGTGCCGGCTGGCGACCAAAGAGATTGGGATTTTGCAACTCATTTTGGAATCGAGATTAAAAATATATTTGAAAACGTAGATATTTCGGAAGGAGCTTGCGAAGACAAATCGGCAATTTTGTGCAACTCAGATTTCTTGGATGGACTCAATGCCAAAAAAGGAATTGGAGCGGCTATCAAAGCGATTCAGGAGAAAGGTTGTGGAAAAGGAATGACGAATTACAGGTTGCGTGACGCCATTTTCTCGAGACAAAGATATTGGGGAGAACCCTTTCCTGTATATTTCGAAAATGACATTCCTAAGACGATTGAAGACGAATTTTTACCTATAGAACTACCCGAAGTAGAAAAATACTTGCCAACCGAAGATGGCGAACCGCCATTGGGGAATGCTAGCACTTGGAGTTGGTGTAGAAACAAAAAAATACTGAAAGATAACGAGAAGCAAAATGGAGTTTGCACTTGGCCCATGGAGCTGAACACAATGCCAGGATGGGCAGGAAGCTCATGGTATTTCTTGAGGTACATGGATCCAAAAAACGAGGAGGTTTTTGTATCGAAAGAAAAAGCAGATTATTGGGGACAAGTAGATTTGTACATTGGAGGAGCCGAACACGCAACAGGACATTTGTTGTACTCTCGTTTTTGGACTAAGTTCTTATGCGACATGGGATACATTTCGTTTGAAGAGCCGTTCAAGAAATTGATTAACCAAGGAATGATTTTGGGAAGAAGTAGTTTTGTTTTCAAGCTACAAGAATTTCAAGAGAAGAAATTAAATAAAGATTTATACATAAGTTATAGCTTGTTAGAGTCAAACAAAGATTACACTTCAATATCTTCAAAAGGAATAAGTGTAATAAAAGAATCTTTAGGAGAAGAATGGAATTTAAATAATCAAAAAACATCATACTCTTATCAACAACTTCCAGTCGACATCAATTTTGTAAATAACGATATTCTCGACCAAGAAGCCTTCAAAAACTGGAGAGAAGAATACAAAAATGCTGAATTCATCACAAACGAAAACGGAGATTACATTTGCGGAAGCGAAGTAGAAAAAATGAGTAAATCCAAATACAACGTCCAAACTCCAGATGAGTTGGTAGAGAAATTTGGTGCGGATACATTAAGATGTTACGAAATGTTTCTTGGCCCATTGGAGCAAGCAAAACCTTGGGATACAAATGGAATAAATGGAGTAAATGGATTTTTGAAAAAACTATGGAGATTGTTTCATCAAGGAGAAACTTTTAGCGTTTCGGAAGGTGAAGCAAGCAAAGAATCTTTAAAAACTCTTCACACCGCAATTAAGAAGGTGACAGAAGATTTGGAGCGTTACTCTTTCAATACGATAGTTAGTGGGCTGATGATTGCTGTAAACGAACTTACAGCTCAAAAATGCAACAACAAAGGAGTGCTTGAGCAACTCATAGTTTTGACTTCGCCTTACGCACCGCATATTTGTGAGGAACTTTGGAATAAGTTAGGCAACGTAGAGAGTGTTTCCTTTGCGACTTGGCCAGAATTCAAACCAGAATATTTGATTGAGGCGAACCACACTTATCCTGTTTCTTTCAATGGAAAAATGAGGTTTAAACTGGAATTACCAACAGAACTGAGTAAAGACGAGATTGAAAAGGCTGTTTTGGCTCACGAAAAAACAACTCATTATCTTGAAGGAAAACCAATAAAGAAATTAATAATTGTACCAAAAAAGATTGTTAATGTAGTGATCTAAGTTGTTTTAGTTTTTTCTAATATTTTATATATTAGAGAATAACCAATAAAAAACTATCAACTATGGGACTAACAAAATTCCTTAATAAAATCTTTAGAGGAAAAGAAAACTCGCTGAAAACAATGGGAAACACAACCGATACTACTAATTATTTAACTAGTAATCCCGATAAAAAGTTAAAAGTAAGAACGGTAGACGCTACCCAAGACGCAAGGAATTTAGCCCGTAATACACTGAACACAAGTGCAATTAAAGCATCTAAACCCGCATCTAAAGCAAAAAACTTAAGAAAAGAATCTGAGAACAAATCACTTGAAAAAAGAGAGATTATTTTCAACTAAATAATAGAAAAAGTCAAGCTGATTTTAACCAAAAATTAGTTTGTTTGTTAGGACCAACCTCAAATGTTTTTTTGGGGTTGGTTTTTTATTGTAAAATTTTTCCTTGAATAATCTTATCTTTACGATTCTAAAAAGCAATATACAAAGCTTAGACACGTAATACAATGCGATGAAACAAATTATTTTACTCCTTATAACTACGTTAATTTCCTTCACATCAAAGGCTCAAAGCGAAGAAGTTTCCTTCTTTTTTGGTTCTTCTTATTACATTGGAGATTTAAACTCCAAGCACTTTGATCAAAATACTAATCCTGCCCTTGGGATTATGTACAAGCGAAATCACCGAAACGACAGATATTCGTTCAGGCTGCAATTTAGCTATGGAAAAATTGAAGCTTATGACATTCAATCTTCAGACGATTGGCAACGAAACAGGGACCTAAATTTTCAAAGTACCATTTTGGAATTGGGTGCCATTATGGAAGTTAATTTCAATAAATACAGGGTTGGACAAACAGAAAAGCTAA